>JAITKT010000403.1 GCA_031278225.1 Deltaproteobacteria bacterium | reverse complement strand
AACCCGGGCGTGAATCCGCCGAGCGTCGCGAACACGGATCCGTTACCGGAGCATTCGTCGGGACGGGAAATCGCGGGCGACGTCCATTGGAACGCCATGACCGCCGGAATCACTTATTTCAACGCGGATTACAAAGACATAATCGAATCGGCGGCGGTCGATCTTCCGGACGGCTCTCAAGCGGGACGGTACCGGAACCTTCCGGGAAGCACCGAACGCCCGCGGTCCGGAATTCAATTTCGCGCGGGACATCGGCGAAACTCGCGATTTGGACATGGAAACGAAACCGCGTTTGAATTTCACCGGAATGTTCCGTCATTTCAACTCGGAAGTCCGAAAACGGACCGGATGCGTTCGGGATTGGCGTTTCTCTCGCGGCCTCTCGGGAAAAAAGCCTTCAATCGGGCTTTCCGCGAGTCTTGACGTCGTTTACCACGGTTTACAACTGCCGCACTACACCAGCACCACCCAGGTTGAGTTTGGCGGCGACACCGTCGTCGACTTCCATGTGTCGAAAGACATTTACGAGTACGAAAACCTGGGAAAACTCATTTTAAGAGCCGATGTTTACAACCTCACCGACAGATTCTACGAAACCATGAGAAACTATCCCGAGCCCGGAAGAGTCATCGTCTTCGGGTTGAGGTACGAACACTGACAGCCGCGGGATGATTTCTTTCGTCTTTCCGAAATCCGCGGTCGACCGCGAAAGCCCGGGCGGGAACGAGAAATTCGTCCCGCCCGGATTTTTTTCAGGGTTCGGGGAACCCGATCCGGCCGACTTCCGTTGTTTTGACGCTTTTCCCCCTCTTCCGCCCTTTTCCCTTTCTTTCGCCCTTTTTCGGTCTTTCCGGCCGTTTTTCGCCAATTCGCCAAAGCCCCGTTCCGGGCCCCGACCGGGGCCCCGACGCGCGCGTCAATAATTGACAATCGCCGCGTTTTTCTTTAGATTGGGAGTGTTTTCCCGCAATCACTCCAACCGTCCCGGCTTTCCCTCGTCGGCCGGCCAAAGGGACTTCCGTCTTCGCGTCCGGATTCGATCCGGGACTCCCGGGGAAGTTCCGACCGGCCGAAAACCCTTGAAACGCTCCCTCCACGGAGAACGAAATGCGGTCATCCGCCCCCCGCGTCCGTTTTTTTTCCGCGCTCGCGACCGCCGTCCTTTTGACGGTGATGTCCGGGGGGACCGGCCTTGCCTTCGACCCGGAGACGGAGGGCTACGTCCGCTGGGAGTTCAAGCCGCCGCCCAGGCACAAAAACGGCGCGGCCTCCGTAAGCCTTAACCTCGTTTCGAGCGACGGGAAGCCCTTGAGCGAAGCCTCCTGGTACTACAAGGCGACCCCCTTGGCGAGCTTCAGGATGGTGGACGACTCGGCCGGAACGGCCATAGTCAGGGGTTCTTTCGGGGACGGGGACAACACCCTGACCATAGATTCCGGGGTATATCTCTTCGTCGAGCTGATGGGAACGGCCGTCTTGGACGGCAAACGGCACTACGCCCAGACCCACGGCCTCCTTTTCGGGGAATCCCTCGCCGTCGAACCGCCCGAACCCGGCGGGGGTCCGGAGCCCGACTGGCCCTCCTTCGCGTTTTCCGGGTCCGGGGAGATCTACTGGCCCCAAACCGGGCACACCTTCGTTCTCTCCCCCAAGGGGGACCGCGGGATTGGCGAATTCACGGCCATGACCCCGACCGGAAAGGCTTTGGGGGAATACGTCGACACCGACGGGGGAAGGGGTTTCGTCCCCGCGACCGACAAGGAACTGAACGCCATGGGCGCCACCGCCTCGAAACCCGTGTTCTTCGTGGCGGGAATCCCTGACGGGGGAAGCGTCTCTTACACCATTTACGTCCACAGGAGCCGTTACGGGGGAGAAAAACTGAATCTCGGGTTTGTCGTGTTTTCCTCGACCTTCGTCGGGACCTCCTTCGTTTTGATTCTTTTCTTCAGGAGGAGAAGGGTCTTAAGGCATGTCGCTCAAGAGTCTTAGGCTTTTGGTCCAACACGCGTCCTTCGTCGTCCTCATCTACGGGGGACGCTTCGGGGTGCGCCTGGGACCGGGCGTCCCCTGCTTCGCCTGCCCCTACGTGAACGGCTGCGGGGGACAATGTTATCTCATGGGGCTTCAGGGCTACATAGGCTTCGGCATAAGCGCGGCCGACTTCTGGGGCTTCGAGGGGGCGAGGGCCCTTTTCTGGTTTCTGGTCTTCGTCGTCCTCGTCGCCCTCCTGGGAAAACTCTGGTGCGGTTTCGTCTGCCCCTTCGGTCTTTTTCAGGACTGGCTGACCATGTTGAGAAGAAGGCTCGGATTTTCCGGCTTGAAGATCGCCCCCGAAACCATGGCGAAACTCGGGATCGTGAAATACGTCCTTCTCGCCTGGCTGGTCCTGGGACCGATCATGATAAACCTCGGAATCCTCCACAGGGACTTCTATCTCCCCTTCTGTCAAATGTTCTGTCCCGCCAAACCCATTCTTCCCGTCTTCGGGGGTGAGTTGCGCCACTTCGCCCTGGACGTCACGAATCTCGTCACGACCATCGTCACCTCGACCTCCCTCGCCGTCACGGGCGGGACCTTGGCGGCCATGTTCGCCCGTCCCCGTTTCTTCTGCGTCTTTTGTCCCCTGCTCGCCATGATCCACTTCCTGAAACCCGTAACCCTCTTGGCCTTGAAAAAAGAGCCCGCCCTCTGCCACGGCTGCGGCACCTGCCGGAGGGTCTGCTTCATGGACGTGGAAAAGGTCTGGCTGGAGAAAGCCGAATCCGACGTCCAGTGCGTCGATTGCGTGAATTGCGGGGAGTGCGTGGACTCCTGCTCCGCCTCCGGAGCCCTTCGCCTGACCTTCGCGGGAAAACCCCTCGCCAAATCCTCCAGGGCCCGCTCCCTGGGGCTCAAGAAACACCGCGGGGCCGCATGAGCGAAGACACCAGACATTCGAGGCTTTTGGCGAGGGCCCGGGACAAGAGGACGGGAGAGTGGGAGGCCGAACTCGCGGACATCCGGGCCGCGCGCGGCGATTTTCCCGGGCTGGATTACTTCCTTTCCCTCCACGCCGAAGGGCCCTCCCCGGAAAAAATCGAAGAACGGACGGGAATGCCTCCGGTGGCGCTCCTTTGCCTCCAGGCCCCGATCGAGATCTTCCTGGCCCAGGGCTTTTTTCCGGTCAAAATCCTCGGAGGCTCCCACGGCTGCGCCAACCTCACCTCGCCCAAGCTCCCGGCCCTGATGTGTCCCACCCTCAAGGCCGTCTTGGGGGAAACGGAACTGGACCCCCGGCTCCCGCGAATCCCCTGGGTGCTGCCCCTCACCTGCGACTGGATGGTGAAATTCAAGGAGACCAGGGCCCTCTTCGGGGATTTTCCCGGCCCCGTCCATCTCCTGGAGGTCCCCAGACTCAGGGAAAGCGCCGAGACCGGGGACCGCTGGGTCCGGGAAGTTTCGAAACTCTCGGGGTTTTTGGCGAAGATCGGGGGAAAAAAGCTCAACGCCAAAAACCTCTCGAAGGCCATGGGGACCATGGAAGAGGCGAGAAAGGCCCAGGCGGAACTCGCCGTTCTCCGGAGAAAAGGCCTCGTCCCCGCGCGAGTCCACGCCCTGATCCAAGGCGCCTTTTTCTTCGACCGCGCGGAAAACTGGACCCGCTCCGTGAATCTCGTCATCGGGGCCGTCCGGAAGAAAGCGGGAAACGGCGACGCCCCGAACGAAACGGGGCGGGAAAACCCCGTCTTCCTCTCCGGGTCCCCCGTGTTCTTCCCCAACTTCAAAATCCTGAAGCTTCTGGAAACCGCGAAATTGAACGTCCTCGCCGACGACCTCTGCTCTTCCGAGAGATTGTTTCCCCGGCACGTCGCCGTGACCGACAGGACCGTCGAGGGAATGACGCGGGCCCTGGCCGACGCCTATCACCGGGGCTGCCTGTGCCCGGTCTTCGCGGAAAACGCCCACCGGGCCTCCGTAATCAAAGAAGCCCAAAACGAGGCGGGCGTGAGGGGCGTGGTCTTTCATCTCCTGAAGGGCTGCCATCCCTACGACCTCGACTCCTTTTCCCTCGAGGAGGCCCTGAGGGGTTGGGGACTGAAATTTTTGAAAATCGAGACGGACTATTCCGCCGAGGACGGTCAAAACCTTCTGACCCGTCTGGAGGCCTTCCGTCCCACGCTGAACGTCGAAAAGAGGACCGCGAAATGAACCCCGTGATAGGGCTGGACTTGGGCAGCACCGCAATCAAAGCAGTAATCGTGAACGACGGTGAAATAATCTGGCGGGGCAAAACCCCCACCGCCCCGGACCAGGAAGTCCTCGCGAACGATCTGATAGGCGCGGGCTTAAGGGAATTGGGTCTCCCCGCCGACGCCAAATACCCCGTGGCCTCCACGGGCTACGGGAAGAGCCTGTACAAGGCCGCGGACCTGAGAACGGACGAGCTCTCCGCGAACGCCAGGGGACTTTTCAAACTCTCGGACGGCATGGCGAGAAGCCTCATAAACATCGGCGGCCAGGACCTCAAGACCATCAAGCTCTCCGAGACGGGCGAGGTTTCCGACTTCCGCATGAACGACAAGTGCGCGGCCGGGACCGGAAGATTCTTCGAGCTCGCGGCCCGCCTCCTGAACGTTCCCCTCTCCTCCTTCGCCGCGCTCTCGAAAGAACCGGGAGTTTCGGTGGAACTCAACAGCACCTGCGTGGTCTTCGCGGAAAGCGAAATCGTCTCCCTTCTCGCGAGGGGCGTCCCTCCCCAAAGCGTCGTCCGCGCCCTCCACGCCTCCGTCGCCAGAAGGGCCGCGGGCCTCCTGGGGAGGATCTCCTCCGACGCGGTCTGGCTGGACGGGGGCCCCGCCCAAAACAGGGGCCTCGTGGAGGCCATGGAGGAAGAACTCCTGACGGAAATAAAGGTGACCCCCGAGCCCCAGTTCACCGTGGCCTACGGGGCCGCCATAAGTCTCGTCGCCTGAGCGGCCGCGAATCCCCCGCCGGCCGGAACGCTTCGGCCGAATAATCTCCCGCGAACCCGCGCCCTACCCTACGCCCCCCCCCCGGGGAAAACGAAACGCTTTTTTTGACCTTCGGCCCCGGGGCGACCCGG
>JAITKT010000374.1 GCA_031278225.1 Deltaproteobacteria bacterium | reverse complement strand
ATGGAGGTCAGCACCCCCGGGTCCTCGCCGTGAAGATACAGCTTGGGAACATGGGGTTGCCCCCCGGGGGCGAGCACGGTGACCCCGTGTTTGAGGGTGAATTCGCCCTCCGGACCCGCGATCCTGGTTTCGAAGTTTCCGACGAAGCCCTCGGAACTCTTGGGGAAACTGTTGAAACGGACCTCGATCAGGGGATGGTTCGTCGTTTCCAGGGCGAGCTCTTTTGCCCGACCCTCGATGTCCTTGTCCCTCGAATGGAGTTTCAGGGCCTGTCCCCCGAGGCGATCGCTTCTTTCCAAAAGGTGGGTCTTGAAGCCGAGGTTCGCGATGGCCAGGGCCGCGGTCATGCCGGCGACCCCGCCCCCCACGACCAGGGCCTCCCGGGTCAAATCCATCCGAGTCATGTACATCGGTTCCAGAAGAGCCGCCTTGGCTATGGCGCCCCGGACGAGGTCCTTGGCCTTGGCCGTGGCTTTTTCCGGTTCCCTCTGGTGCACCCAGGAATCCTGGTCGCGGATGTTGGCCATCTCGAAAAGAAATTTGTTGAGGCCCGCCTGGGCGAGAGTCTCCCGGAACATGCCCTCGTGGGTCCTGGGGGAACAGGAGGCGACCACCACCCGGTTCAGATTGTGCTCGAGTATCGCGTCCTTGATCTTGGACTGGGTGTCCGCGGAACAGGTGAAGAGGTTGGTGTCCGCGAGTTCCACGAAGGGGAGGGTCCTCGCGTAATCCGCGACTTCCTTCACGTCGACCACGGACGCGATGTTAATCCCGCAGTGACAGACGAAGACCCCTATCCTCGGGACCTCGCCCGAGACGTCGATTTCGTCGGGATAGGTCCTGGTCCTGGTTTTGGTGTGACGGGCCTCGGCTATGCCGCTCGCGGCGGCCTGGGCCGCGGCCTGGGCTTCCACGACCGTCGCGGGGATGTCCTTGGGTTCCCCGGCGGCCCCGCAGGCGTAAACGCCCGGGCGTCCGGTCTCCACGACCTCGAAATCCCCGGTCTTGACGAAACCGTCGTCGTTCAGATCGATGGCGAGGATTCTCGTCATGTCTTTCAAGGACTTCGAGGGGAGGAGCCCGACCGAGAGGACGACCATGTCGTAGGTTTCTTTCCGGCTCTCCCCGTCACCGGTCACGAAGGAGATCTCCACGTCCCCGTTCGGGAGGGGGGTGAGGGTGTGGACCCTGGACCTCACGAACGCGACCCCGGCGTTTTTGGCGTTGTTGAAATATTTTTCGAAGTCCTTCCCGTGACTGCGGATGTCCATGTAGAAGACGGCCGTCTCGAGCTTGTCGGGACCGCCCGCGTGTTCCATGGCTATGGTCGCCTCCTTCATGGCGTACATGCAGCAGACGGCGGAGCAGTATTTTCTGTCGCAGCGGTTGACGTCCCTCGAACCCACGCACTGGATCCAGGCGATCCTCCCGGGTTCCTTATGGTCGGAGGGACGGACCATGTGCCCCTGGAAGGGACCGGACGCGGAGAGGATTCTTTCGAATTCGAGGGCGGTGACGATGTTGGGGGAATCCTTGTAGCGGTAGGTGGCGGCGTCGGAGGGGTCGTAGGGGTCAAAACCGTTCGCGAGGATGACGGCCCCGACCTCGAGCTCGACCTCCTCGTCCTTTTGGGCGTGGGTCGCGAGGGTCAGGGCCCCCGGAAGACAGGCCTTCACGCAGCGGTAACACTGACAGCAGGCCCCGCAGGAGACGCAGCGCTTGGCTTCGTCCATGGCCGTTTCCTCGGAAAAACCCAAATCGAACTCCCGGAAATCGGCGATCCTCTCTTCCGGGGGAAGGACCCGCGACTTGTTTCTCCAATGGGTCGTCTCGGGGAGGTCCTTGTAGGTTTCGTCGCCCGTGAATTCGATCCTTTGGCGTCCGAAGGCTTGGTCCGAACCGTCAATGTGACGGGCGATGGAGATCGCGGCCTCCTTTCCGGCCGCCACGGCGTCTATCGCGAGAGCGGGCCCCAGTTGGACGTCGCCCCCGGCGAAGACCCCCTTTCTCCCGGTCTCGAAGGTCAGGGGATTCGCCTCTATCCGGTCGCCCTTCGCGATTTTGATTTCCGGGTCGCCCTTTATCCCCTCGACCGAGGGTTTTTGGCCGGTCGCGGAAATGACGAGATCGAAGAGGGGCGCGATTACGTCGGTCGGATCGTTCGCGAGCTTGGCCCTTCTGTCGTCGGGGTCGCCCTTGGTGACGGTTTTAATCAAAAGCGCCCGGATTTTGCCTTCGGCTTCCTCGAATTTCAGGGGACCGCGGGAGAGGAGAAGGGTCATGCCTTCCTCGACCGCCTCGTCGACCTCCCAGGACCAGGCCGGCATGGCCTTTCTCCCGCGCCTGTAGGCCAGGGTGACGGCCGCGCCGAGCCTTATGGCGGAGCGGGCGGCGTCCATCGCGACGTTTCCGGCGCCGAGGACCAAAACCTTTTGGCCCTTGAGATTCGGTCTTTCCCCGAGGTTCACCCTTCTCAAAAAATCGACCCCGGAAACCACCTTTTCCAGGTCCTCCCCGGGAACCCCCAGGGGTTGGTCGTTGTGGGCCCCCATGGCGAGAAACACCGCCTTGAAGCCGTCCGCGAAAAGGGAGTCCACCGTGAAGTCGACGCCCAGGGCCTTTTCGTAACGGATTTCGGCCCCGGAGAAGTTCAGGATGAAATCGACCTCGTCGTTCAAGACCTCCGGGGGAAGACGGTAGTCGGGGATCCCCAGGCGCAGGGCCCCGCCGGGGACGGCGGTTTTTTCGAAGATCACGCTTTTCACGCCCCGCCTCGCCAAGTGATAGGCGGCCGAAAGTCCCGCGGGACCGGCCCCGACTATGGCGCATTTCCCCTCTTTTTCCGGTTCCGCGACGAAGGTCTTTCCGGCCTCGACGATGTCCCCCTTGTCCGCCACCAGACGCTTGATGTTTCGGATGTCCAGGGGACCCTCGAGCTTCCCCCTGCGGCACTCGCTCTCGCAGGGGTGGGCGCAGATTCTTCCCAGGGTGCCGGGGAGGGGCAGGGAGTCGAGGATGGTCTCCAGGGCCTCCCGGAAACGGCCCTGTCCCGCGAGGGAGACGTAGGCGTGGGCGTTCACGTGCGCCGGACAGGCCACCACGCAGGGACTTACCGATTCCTTGGTGAGGGAGTAGGAGTTGGGATAGGCCTGGGCGTAGGACTTGTGGGTGACCTTCCTCGTGTTTTGATTCTGGTTGAACTCGTTCGGGAGATCGACGGGACAGACCTTGGCGCAGTCGCCGCAGGCGGTGCATTTGGCCGAATCCAGAAAACGGGGGTGTTTGACGACCCTGGCCTTGAAGTTTCCCGCCTCTCCCGAAAGTTCCAGGAGTTCGGCGTCATTCATGACCTCGACGTTTATGTGGGCCCCGATGTCGTTGAGTTTGGGGGAAATTATGCACATGGAGCAGTCGTTCGTGGGAAAGACCTTGTCCAGTTGCGCCATGCGCCCGCCCACGGCGGGGTTCTTTTCCACCAAATGAACGAAGAAACCCATCTCGGCCAGATCGAGGGAGGACTGGATGCCGGCGATGCCGCCGCCGATCACGAGAACGGCTCCCGTTTTTTCTTTCCCGTCGGACATTTTTGACACCTTGGCGAGTGAAGCGCGGGCGCGCGTCGCGTCTTCGGGGCGCGCGGCCGTCGGCGGCGCCGATCGAAGCTTCGACCGCGCGGCCGATTGAGATTGCGGCGCGGGGGAATTTCGCGATTCCGGGACGCCGGAAAAACCGTTCGGAAGGGGGGGAGGGCGGCGGCCTTGACCTCCGTCGTCCCCCCCGATGTTTGGAATCAGGCTCCGTGTTTCCCGTCGGAGACGTAGGACACGTGGAGCAGTTCGTGTTCGCGGCCCTTGAGGATGCCTTCGTTCAGGTCCTCCAAGATGGGGTTGTCGCCGCTGCGCTTGCAGCTCATGAGCTTGTCGATGGAGTAGAGGCCCTTCCCCCTGATTTCTTTCACGTCCGGGGGGGCGTAGGGCTGACTGGCGCCGCAGACGCAGCCCCCGGGGCAGGCCATGACCTCCACGAAGTCGAAGCTCTTCTTGCCGCTCTTGATGTCGTCGACCAGGCGGCCGGCGTTTCCGAGACCGGAGACCACGGCCACGCGGACGGTTTCCCCCTTGTGTTCGACCTCGAATTCCTTCAGACCCTCCATGCCCCTTTCCCCCGCCATGGAGGTGGCGAGGAGGGCCGCGTTGGAGGCGTCTTCCGAAAGGGCCCGGAGAACGGCCTCGGTCACGCCGCCCGTGACCCCGAAGATGACCCCCGCTCCGCTCACGATGCCGAAGGGGTTGTCCACGGCCTCCGGCTCCAGCGTGTCGAACCGGGTCCCCGACTGTTCGATCATGTGGATGAGCCCCTGGGTGCTCAGGACGTGGTCCACGACGGGTTTCCCGTCTTTCGCGAACTGGGGGCGAACGGCCTCGTACTTCTTCGCGGTGCAGGGCATGATCGCGACGTGGACGTGCCGCTTGCCGTTGTCCTTATAGTACTCCTTAACGAGGGCTCCGAACATCTGCATGGGGGATTTGCAGGAGGAAACGTGGGGAAAAAGATCGGGATGGCGTTTTTCGACGTAATTGATCCAGGCGGGACAGCAGGAGGTGAAGAGGGGGAGGTCGTGGGGTTTGGAGACGTATTCCAAAAACTCCCTGGACTCCTCCTGAACGGTCAGGTCCGCCCCGAGGGTGGTGTCGAAAACCTTGGCGAAACCCATGCGCCTCAGGGCCGCGACTATGAGGCCCATGGCGTTCTTGCCGTCCTCGAAGCCCAGGTGTTTCCCAATCCCCACCCTCACGGCCGGGGCTATCTGGACCGTGACCTCGGTGGTCTTGTCCAGGAGGTCGGTCCAGACGGCCTCGAGGGAATTCTTGACCGAGATGGCCCCCGTGGGGCAGATGGCCGCGCACTGACCGCAGCCGACGCAGGGGGAATCCGCCATGGGGACCCCGAAGGCGGTCGCCACCTTCATGTGGGAGCCCCGGAAGGCGAAATCTATGGCCCCCACGTTCTGGATCTCGTTGCAGACCCTGATGCAGTCGCCGCAGAGGATGCACTTGCTCCTGTCTATGGAGATGGAGGCCGAGGACTCGTCGGGCTCGGGGGTGTAGGAGGTGTTGATGTATCTTATGTTCTTGATCCCGAACTTGTTCGCGATGCTCTGGAGCCGGCACTCCCCGTTCTTGTTGCAGATGGTGCAGTCCCTGTTGTGGTTGGAGAGGAGGAGCTCCAGGATGTTTTTCCTGTATTTGCGGAGGCGGGCGGTGTTGGTCCTTATCTTGTGACCGGGTTTCGGGGGCTCGGAGCAGGCGGCCTCGAGGCCTCCCTTCTCGTTTTCCACGAGACACATGCGGCAGGCGCCGTGAATGGAGAGCTCGGTGTAGTAGCAGAAGGTCGGGAGCTCGATGCCCGCCTTCCTTATGAGCTCCAGCATGTTCCTTTCGTCGTGGATTTCCACGGGGATGTCGTCTATGGTCATGTAGCCTTTCATCACCAGGCCTCCTTAATCGCCGCGTATTTGCAACCGGAAACGCAGATGCCGCAGCGGGTGCAGATCTCCGGATTTATCGAGAACGCCTCTTTCGCTTTTCCGGAAATGGCGCTCGCGGGACACAGTTTCGCGCACTTGACGCAGCCTTTGCAAAGTTCCGGCTCGATGTAGAATTTTTTGAGTTTCTCGCAGGAACGGGCCGGGCACTGTTTGTCGACGATGTGGGCCATGTACTCGTCCCTGAAGTTTTTGATGGTCGAAAGGACCGGGGAGGGCGCGGTCTTCCCGAGTCCGCACAGCGCCGTGTCCTTGATGGTCTGGGCGAGGTCCATGAGGTTTTCGATGTCCGAGCTTCTCCCGTTTCCCGAGACCACGCGCTCGAGAATCAAGAGCATTCTTTTGGTCCCTTCCCGGCAGGGGATGCATTTGCCGCAGGACTCCCTCTGGGTGAAGTTCATGAAGAAGCGGGCCAGTTCCACCATGCAGGTGTCCTCGTCCGCGACCACGAGTCCCCCGGAACCTATCATGGCCCCGGCCTTGGCCAGCGAATCGAAATCGAGGGGAAGATCGAAGTGTTCCTCCGTGAGACAGGCCCCGGAGGGACCCCCGATCTGAACGGCCTTGAACTTCTTTCCGCCCTTCATGCCCCCGCCCACGTCGAAGATGACCTCTTTCAGGGTCATGCCCAGGGGGACCTCGATTAAACCCGTGTTTTCGATGTTTCCCGTGATGGAGAAGGCCTTGGTCCCGGGGCTGGATTCGGTCCCGATCTTCTTGTAGAAGTCCGCCCCCTTGTCGATTATGACCGTGACGTTCGCGAAGGTTTCCACGTTGTTCAGGACCGTGGGTTTGTCGAAAAGCCCGTGCTCCACGGTCCTCGGGGGCTTGACCCGGGGAAATCCCCTCTTGCCCTCGATGGACGCGGTGAGGGCGCTCCCCTCCCCGCAGACGAAGGCCCCGGCCCCCCGGTTGATCTTGAACTTGAAGGAGAAGTCGGTTCCGAGGATGTTCTCCCCCGCGAGACCGTATTTCTCGAGGTCGGCAATGGCCTTCTTGAGCCTCCTCACGGCCAGGGGGTACTCGGCGCGGACGTAGATGTAACCCGCGGAGGCTCCCACCGCGCGTCCCGCGATTAGCATGCCCTCGAGCATCCTGTGGGGGTCCCCCTCCATGATGGAGCAGTCCATGAAGGCCCCGGGGTCGCCTTCGTCGCCGTTGCAGACGATGTATTTGGGAAAGAGCTTCTGGCGGTAAACCTGCTGCCACTTGTAACCCGTGGGGAAGCCGCCGCCCCCGCGGCCCCGGAGCTTGGAGTCCGCGATCTCCTGGATTACTTGTTGGGAGTTCATGTCGTAAAGGGCCTTTTCGAAGGAGGAGTAGCCCCCCGCGGAAAGGTACTCGAGGAAGGACTCGGCGTCGATGTTTCCGCAGTTCTCGAGGACGAGGCGGGTCTGTTTCTTGAAGAAGGGGATCTCCCCCGTCGTTTTGCAAACCCTGCCGTCATGGTCCTTGTAGGCGAGCCCCTCCACGTGACGGCCCTGTTCTATGGTTTCGGTGACGATTGTCTCGCAGTCGGAGGGCTTGACCTTGGTGTAGAGATAGCCCTCGGGCTCCACCCTGACCAGGACCCCCTTTTCGCAGAGGGCCTGGCAGCCGCTCTTCTTGAGACCGACCCCGTGTCCGTCCTCGATGAATCTCAGGGAAACGGGAATGGCCAGACGCTCGAGGATCTCCCGGAAAGAGTCGTAAACCTCTTGGGCGCCGCTCGCGACGCAACCCGTGCCGGAACAGACGAGGATCTTTCTCACCTCGTCCTTCGCGGCCTTCCGGCACTTCTCCCTCAAGTCTTTGAGTTCTTGTCTGCTCTTAAGCATCTCGCGGCACCTCGCTTTCCTTGACGGACCTCAACAGATTCGAGGCCTTGTCCGGGGTCATGGCGGGGTAGGCCTTGCCGTTCAGGGTCAGGACGGGGGAGAGGCCGCAGGCGCCCAAACAGGCCACGACCTCCACCGTGAACTCCAGATCGCCCGTCGTGACGACGCCCTGGGGCAGCCTCAACTCGGCGCGCAGTCTCTCCAGTATGGGGAGGGACTTTCTCACGTGGCAGGCGGTGCCGTCGCAGACCTTGATGATGTTTCTTCCCTTCGGTTCCAGGGAGAAGTTTTCGTAGAACGTGGCGAGGGAATAGATCCTGGCTTCGCTCAATCCCGTGGTCCGGGACAAAACGGGAAAGATTTCCTTCGGCAGATAGCGATATTTCTCTTGGATCTCCTGAAGCATGGCGATTATCGCGCTCGGAGCCCCGTTGAACTCGTCAATCACGTTCCGGGTGAAATCCAAATCGATTGCGTTTTCCATGTGACACCCTGAAAAATGTTGTGGGGTTGTTTTCGGGTCTTGTCGTCCGGTCGTCGGGGCCGGGGGGCGCCGGCGAAGGATCGTTTTTTCGCGCCGGGCCCTTCCCCGAAACGGCGTCCGTCGCGCGCGGGTCCCCGGGGGGGAGCGAAAAGACGACGATGATTTTTTCAAGAATGTTTAAAATACGCGAAACGCCGACATCGCGAACGTTTGAGGCGCGTTTCCGTCTTCTCTTTGTTTCGGCTGATTTTTCAGGATTTCCACAAGCGAAGAAAAAAGGGGGAAATGACGCGGGGGCGGAGCGTGGATTGTCGGATGTCCCCGGTGCGAACGCCGGGTCGGTCCCGGGCATTATTCGCGTTTAAGGCACCGGACCGGGCGTCCCGGCGTTGGCCGTTTTAAAACTTAAAGGGATTATAAAACGCCAATTTAAATATTGACGAATAAAATTGAGATTAAAAACGGGTAAATTCAAAACATATGGAAGACATTCGCGTTTTTCGCGGCGGGAATTTTTCGGGACGCCGTTTTCTTCCGTTGAATCCGGCCGGTCGGGATCCGGAAGGGAGTCACCGGTAACGACGTTGCGCGGGAACCCGGCGTCAAACAAAGGGGGGCGGCGCGTCATCGTCGCGGCTCCTTCGGCGCGATGGATTTTCAAAGCCCTTAAAGTTCGCGGTCGTCGAATTTTCGGTCGTGTTTTCGGGGAACCCGGCGGGCAAATCGGAAACATTCGAAAAAAGCGGAAATCGGCTTTCGGGGGTCGGGAGGGATTTTCAAAGGGTCTTTTCGGCGAAGGTTCGGGGATAACGCCGTTTCTCGGGTAAATTCGAGACGCTGGCGCCTAAAATCGGTCCGGAAAGGGAAGGGCGGGGGAG
>JAITKT010000279.1 GCA_031278225.1 Deltaproteobacteria bacterium | reverse complement strand
ACCGCGGCCGCCGGGAACTTTCACGCGACATCCGGCACCGTCCGCCCTCCCAACCCCATGAAAAGAGCATGCCGGGCGCGCCGGGGAAGCCCCCTCGGTTTTTCCCGCGAAATGGCACCGTTTTAAAATGCCAAAACCCGTTTAATCGCGAATTGAAAGCCGTTTGATTTCGTGGGATAATGTGGCGCAATTAACTCCCACATTTTTTCACAGCGGGGGCGAGGCGCGTTTCACGCTTCCGACGCTTCCGCCCCACAAAACCCGTGAAAGAGAATAAACTATGGTAAAACAACACGTGCAAAAATTCGGGCGCACGCTGAGCGCCATGGTCATGCCCAACATCGGCGCCTTCATAGCCTGGGGACTCATAACGGCTTTCTTCATCCCCGCGGGCTGGACGCCCAACGAAAAACTGGGCGCCCTGGTCGGACCGATGTTGACCTATCTCCTGCCGCTTCTGATAGGCTTCACGGGCGGACATCTGATAGGCCGATCCCACAGGGGAGGCGTGGTGGGGGCCATCGCCACAACGGGCGTCATCGTGGGTTCCGACATACCCATGTTCCTGGGCGCCATGGTCGCCGGTCCCCTGGGCGGGTACGTCATCCGCAAGTTCGACGAGATCTTCGAGAGCAAGGTCCCCGCCGGCTTCGAGATGCTGGTGAACACCTTCTCCGCGGGCATCCTCGGGGGGCTCCTGGCTCTCCTCTGCAACGTCGTCATCGGGCCCGTGGTGCAGGTCTGCGCCGGCGGACTCGCGGCCGGGGTCAACTGGCTGGTGGTCCACAAGCTCCTCCCCCTGACCTCGATAATAGTCGAGCCGGGTAAGGTGCTTTTCCTCAACAACGCCATCAATCACGGGGTCTTCACGCCCCTCGGGACCCAGCAGGCCACCGAAGCCGGGCGTTCCATCTATTTCATGATCGAGTCCAACCCCGGACCCGGTCTCGGGCTTCTCCTCGCCTACTGCCTGGTCGGGAAGGGCAGCGCCAAGTCCAGCGCCCCCGGGGCCATAGTCATTCAGTTCTTCGGCGGGATCCACGAGATCTATTTCCCCTTCGTCCTCATGAACCCCATCCTGATCCTCGCCATGATAGGCGGCGGATTCTCCGGGGTCCTGACCCTGACCCTGCTCCAGGGCGGTCTCATCGCCCCCGCGGCCCCGGGTTCCATCTTCGCCGAGCTCATGATGACCCCCAAGGGTTCCTACATGGCGAACATCCTGGGCATAACCATAGCCGCGGGAGTGACCTTCGTCCTCTCGATGATCCTTCTCAAGGCCTTCGGGAAGGAAGACCTCTCCCTCGAGGAGGCCCAAGCCAAAACCAAGGCCATCAAGGCCGAGTCCAAGGGCGAAACGACCGGGGCTTCCCCCTCCGCCGACGCGGCGAGGAGGCTCACCGCGAACATCAAGAAGATCGTCTTCGCCTGCGACGCCGGCATGGGGTCCAGCGCCATGGGGGCCACCAAGCTCAAAAAGATGATAAAACAGGCCGGGGTCGAAGGGGTGGACGTGGCCCATTCGCCCGTCAACGCCGTTCCCCCGGACACCGACCTCATCATCTGCCACAACGAATTGGCCGAGAGGGCCAGGGGCGCCAACCCCGGGGCCGCGGTGGTGGCCATCACCGACTTCCTCTCGGCCCCCGAGTACGACGACGTGGTGAAGGCCCTGACCGGCGACACCGTCGACATTCTGAAGAAATAGGAAGGGAGACGCTCCATGGAGTCTTTCGATTACACCATAACCGACCCCAGCGGCATCCACGCGAGACCCGCGGGACTCTTCGCCCAGAAGATGCAGGAGTTCAAGAGCGTCGTGACCGTGAGCCGCGAGGACAAATCCGCCGACGGAAAGAAGCTCATCGCCCTCATGAAACTTCGTCCCAAATGCGGTCAGACCATAAAAGTGACCGTGGAGGGAGAGGACGAGAAGGCCGCGGCCCTGGCGGCCGAGGAGTTCCTGAAGGCCAATCTGTGAGACCGCTTTGAGCGCGGACGAATCCGGGAGGGATCTTCCCCGGGCCCGCCGGGGTCCCCGGGAAAATCCCTCCCGCTTCCGTCCCCCGCCCAATCGACCGGAACGACCAAGGCCGACAAGGCGACCAAGGGAGGATCGTTGGAGAACAATCCGGAAAATCGAGTTTCGGCGGACCCTTCCCCCAGGCTTCGGAGACTTCTGGAGCTGCTCCTGAAAGACGGGGGACCCCTTCAGGTGGACGAGCTGGCGGCGACGCTCGGCGCCAGCAGGAGGACGATTTTTCGCGAGATAAGCAACGCCGCCCCCCTTCTGGACAAATTCAACCTGAGGATCGGGACCTTTTACGGAAAGTCCGGTCCGGGTCTTCACGGGACTAGGGAAGACCTCGCGAGGCTGAGGGAAACCCTCGCCTCCCGCCCGGGGATGCCCTCGTCCCGGGAGGAACGCTTTCTCCTCCTCGCGTGGGAACTCGTGAAAAACGCGGGCGAGTCCCTGAAGCTCTTCTGGTACTCCGACAGTCTGGGTTCCAACATCTCCACCGTGAGCAGGGACTTGGACGACCTCGTCCCCTGGTTCGCCGACAAGGGCCTCGCGCTCGCGAAGACGAGGGGGCGGGGGGTCTTCATGGACGGACCCGAGGAGGGCATGCGGAACGCCGTGGCCACCGCCGCGAACACCCTCGGACCCGCGAAGACCAAGGCCCTGGGGATCGGGGGGAGACGCTTTTCCGAGGTCGCGGAAAAGCTCGGGGAAAACCGCGGTCTCTTTTCGGAAGTCCTGGACTTTCTCACGGAAGAGTCCTTCGAGCTCATGAACCTTTACCTCGCCGCCGCGATTTCGAGAATGGGGGAGGGGAAACGCGCGGTTCCCTCGCGGGACGGGCCTCCGGGGCACGCCGCTCCCGTCGGTTTCGAGGTCGGGGTCGCGGAAAGGCTCGCGGACCTCGCCGAAAAAGTTTTCGACGTCGTTTTCGACCCCGCCGAGAGGGAAATGCTCGCCCACTGGGTCGGGGCGATGCGGACCAACAGGGACTTCGGTTTCGCGGAAGCCGAGGCGGGGCTCAAGAGCGATCTCACGAAACTCGCCATGTCCCTGATGGACGCCCACGACCCCAAGACCGGGGCCATCCTCAAGAACGACGAGGAGTTCGTGAAACTTCTCGTCTGGCATCTGAAGTCGGCCCGGGTCCGCGTTCTCAAGGGCATCACCCTTCCCAATCCCCTGGAAAAGGACCTCTCCGCGAAATACCCCGACGTCCGGCGGAAAACCCTCTCGGCCTCGCGCGTTTTGCGGGAGAGCTGGGGGAAGAAACTCAATTCCGCGGAGGTCTCCTTTCTCCAGGTGCATTTCCTCGCGGCCCGTTTCCTTCTCGGGGAAAAAGACGCGAAAAGGCGGGTCGTGAACGTCGGGGTGGTCTGCGAGTCGGGCCTGGGCACCTCCTACATGCTCGCCCATCAGCTCCGAAAGAGGTTCCGGGGCGAGGTGGAGACGAGGATCGTTCTCGCGGACGAACTCCGGGGCGGCTCACCCGCGGGCTGCGACCTCTTAGTGTCCACGGTCCCCCTGGGAAACGTCAAGCTCCCCTGGGTCCCGGTCCCGCCTCTCCCGGGCGGGGAGGACTACCGGAAGATCGAATCCCTCGTCACGGAACTGGCCTTCAGCGCTCTCCCCGAAAAGGAGGGGGAGCGGGAATTCTCGAGGAAATTGGACGACCTCTCGGAATTCATCCTGGACGCGAGGACTTTGCTCAAGTCCTTCCGGATCGAGACCGTGAGAAACGACCTCGATTTTCCCGGGCTCTGCGCTCACGCGAGCGATTCTTTCAGGGGGAGCGGCACGGGCGACCCGGAAAAGATCCGGGCGGCCCTTCTCAAGCGGGAGGAACTGAGTTCCCAGGTGGTGGGGGAGCTGGGGATAGTCCTTCTCCACGCGCTCACGGACGGGGTGGCCTCGCCCGTCTTTTCCCTAATCGTCCCAGAGGGGGGCGTCTTCGCGCTTCCTTATTTCCGGGGCGCGAGAAGCGCCATCCTCATGCTCCTCCCCCCGTGGGCGGGAAAGGAAATGAAGGCCCTGATGGGACGCGTTTCCGGAAGCCTCGTGGAGGACGAAGCTTTCTTGGAGGCGACCCGCTCGGGGAACGCCGGAAGGATCCTGGAAACCCTCGAAAACGAAATACGGAAACTCCTGACCGGGTAAGTCCGGAAGTTCCGGAAGTTTCGGCGGCTCCCCGGGGCCGGGTTTCCGGATTCCCCCACCCCCCCCGATTTTTCGACAACGCCCGCGCGGATTGTGAAATCCCGCGGAGACCGGCAATCAAACGACGCGAAGACGCCAGGAAGGAGAGCGACATGGCGGACATTTTGAAAAAGGAAAACATTTTGCTCAATCAACCCCCGGCCGACAGGGAAACCGTCATAAAAAAGGCCGGAAGGCTTCTCGTGGACTCGGGTTACGCCGAGGAAGAATACATAGAGGGCATGCTCAAGAGGGACGCGAACTTCAGCACGGGGATAGGTAACTTCATAGCCATCCCCCACGGGGAGGAGAGCGCCAAGAAGCACATCCTGAAGACGGGGATGGTGGTCCTGACATACCCGGAGGGAATCGACTGGCACGGGAAGACGGTGTACCTCGTGATAGGGATCGCCGCCAAGGGCGACGAGCACCTGGACATCATGGGAAACATCGTGGACCACCTGGACACCGGGGACGACACGATAAAACTCGTCAAGACCGCGACCGTCGACGAAATTCACAAGGCCCTCGCCGGGGGGGAATCATGATAACGACCCTCACCCCGAATCCCGCCCTGGACAAGACGGCCCGGGTCGAGCGCATGAAGGCCAACGCCCTGAACCGCCTCTTCGACGTGACCGTGGACGCCGGGGGGAAGGGCGTGAACGTTTCCGCCATGATCAAGGCCCTGGGCGGGGAGTCCCTGACGACGGGCTTCGTCGGGGGAGGGGCGGGGGACGAGTTTTTGTCCCTCGTCGGGAAAAAGGGCATCGAGGGGGACTTCGTCAAGGTCCGGGGAACCACGAGAACCAACCTCAAGGTGGTGGACGCCGACGGGAACCTCACGGAACTGAACGAACCCGGGCCCGACATAGCTCCCGCCGAATGGGAGGAGATGACGAAAAAACTCGTCTCCCGGGCAAAACCCGGAAATTGGTTCTCCCTTTCCGGGAGCCTTCCCCGGGGTTTGGGGAAGGACACTTACCGGAAACTCTGTGCCCTTCTCCGGAAGGGCGGGGCCAAGGTCTTTCTCGATTGCGACGGGGAATCCTTCCGGCTCGCCCTCGAGGCTCCCCCGGACGAGGCGCCCCATTACGTCAAACCCAACACCCACGAGCTTTTGGAGTATTTCGGGAAGGACGCGGGAAAAACCCCGCCCGAAACCGAACTGGCCGAAATGTGCCGGGAGCTTTTGGGGAAGGGCCTCGAACTCGTCGTTCTTTCCATGGGCGGGGACGGGGCCATGTTCGTCTCGAAGGACGCCGCGTACCGCGCGCCCGCCCTGAAGATCGAGGTCAAGTCCAGCGTGGGGGCGGGGGACAGCATGATAGGGGCCCTTCTTCACGCCTTCGAAAAGCGCCTGGACCCGGAGGACGCCTACAAACTCTCAATGGCCTCTTCGGCCGGAGCCTGCGCGACCCCCGGCACCAACCCCCCGGACAAAAGCGCGGTGGAGGCCCTCCTCAAGGAGACGAGGCTCGCGAAGCTTTAGCCGGCCTCACTCCTCCTTCCCCCTCTTCCGTCCCCGGGCCCCGGCGACGCGGCGCTTTCGACGCGGCTCGTCGACATGGCGCTTCGACATGGCGCGTCGACATGGCGCCTTCGGGACAATTTTCGCAATCGCGGTCATTTTTCCGGACATTGGCGTTCGCCGGCGTTCCGAATCCGGCGTTCCGTCCGGTTCGTTCACGGACTTTCCCCGGGCGGGTCCCCCCGCGCGGGCGGGAAAACAATTTAGGAGAAAACATGGGACAAAAAACCAAAGCCGTGCGTTTGCACGGGGCGGACGACTTGAGAATGGCGGAATTCGAACTTCCGGAGATTAAGGACGACGAGATTCTCGCGAAGGTCGTGAGCGACAGCATCTGCATGTCCACCCACAAGCTCCTCAAGCAGGGGAAGGCGCACAAGCGCTGTCCCCAAAACGTGGACACGAATCCGATAATAATCGGGCACGAGTTCGCGGGGGACATCGTGAAGGTGGGGAAGAAGTGGCAAGGGGAGTTCAAGCCCGGGGAGAAGTTCGCCCAGCAGCCCGCCTTGAACTACAAGGGGAGTCTCGCCTCCCCCGGCTATT
>JAITKT010000222.1 GCA_031278225.1 Deltaproteobacteria bacterium | reverse complement strand
CCTCCTTGTTGACGGTGAAAATTTTTCGAAAATATCGGGAGGGGGGTCCCGGAAAGCGTCCGGGAGACCGTCCCGGAGACCGTCCCCGACGGGGTGTTCTCAGTTTTTCCCCGGCCGGTTGACGAGCGCGTAGGGAAGCGCGACGAAGAGGGCGCCCCCGACGATGTTTCCGAGAGTCACGGGGATCAGGTTGTCAACCAGAAAGGTCTTCCAGGTGGCCGTGAGGACGATGCCCGCGGAAACCGCCTCGGCGGAGTTTCCCAAAAAGATGCCCAAGGGTATGAAGCACATGTTGGCGACGCTGTGTTCCATTCCCAATGCCACGAATGCGGTTATGGGGGGCCACAGGACGACGGCCTTGGAGACGCCGTCCGTCGCGGAGAGGCTCATGTAAATGGCGAGGCACACCAGCCAGTTGCAGAACACGCCCCTCAGGAAGGCGGGCAAAAAAGACAGGCCCGTTTTGGAGTTGGCGAGCTTCACGGCGGTCTCGACCAGGGGCAGGGTCCCGCCGGGCCCCGGATCCGAAAGCACCCCCGATTGAAAAATCAGTTGCGCGAAAAGCGCGGAACCCAGGAAGTTCAGGACGTAGGAGAGGAAGAGATATCTCGCCCAAGTCCCCCAGTTTATGTCCCCCGCGGCCTTGGAACCCGTCATGTACATGACGTCCCCGGTGAAAAGGGAGGCCCCGGCGACGACGACCATGAGAAGGCCCGCGGGGAAGGTCAGGCCGAAGAGGAGTTTCGCGAAGTTCCCCCAGGAGGGATCGAGATTTCCCGTGACCTTTATGGACAGAACCGCGCCGAAACCGATGTAGACCCCGGCCAAAAGGCCGAGGATGACGTGAGAACCGAATTTCTGTCGCGATTTGTTAAGACCGACCGCGATGACGGTTTCGACGGTCTCGGTCGGACTCTTCATGTTTCCCATGGAAAAAACCTTTGCGGAGCGCCCTCGCGGGTCGCGGTCGGGACCGCGGTCGGGTCGCCGGGACCGGAAGTCGGGACCGGGACCGGTTCGGAAGTTTTTCCGAACCGGCCGGACCCGACGACTGACGAAAGAATCGAAAAACTGGGGCGCGGAAACGGTCCGAGCGGGCGGAGCCGGCTCAGAAGAGGCCGCTTATCTTCCCCGTGGCGGTGTCGACGTCGACGCGGCGGTAGGCGGGATCGGACGCGGTTCCGGGCATGAGCGAGATGTCGCCCACCACCGGCACCACGAATTCGGCCCCCGCATATATTAACGCATCTCTCACGAACAATCTGAATCCCCTGGGGACGCCCTTCAGGTTGGGATCGCCCGAGAGGGACAGGTGGGTTTTCACCATGCAGGTGCCGAAACGGCTCGTCTTGGGGTCGCTTTGATACAGGGCGAGCTTGGCCGACGCCGCGTCGGAATAGTCGACCCCGTCGGCCCCGTAGATCTCTTTCGCGATGAGTTCGATCCTCTCCTTCGGGGGCATGGAGAGGTCGTAGAGGAGTTTGAATTCCGTCTTTTCGTCGCAGGCGGCCTTGACGGCTTCCGCGAGCTCGATGGCGCCCTCGCCGCCCTTGAGCCAGTGTTCGGAAACCGCGACCCGGGCCCCGGCCTTCTCGCAGGCGCTTCTTATGGCGGCTATCTCCTCCTTCGTGTCGGTCACGAAGGCGTTTACGCAGACCACGGGGCTTATGCCGGACTTCTTCACGATCCCCACGTGATGGAGGAGGTTCTCGAGGCCCTTTTCCACGAGGCCCACGTCGGGCTTGGAGTATTCCTCGGGCAGGGGGTTTCCGGGCTTGGGAACCGGGGCGCCGCCGTGGCACTTCAGGGCCCTGACGGTCGCGACCACCACCGCGGCGTTGGGAACGAGTCCCGAGTAGCGGCACTTGAGATTCCAGAATTTCTCGAACCCGATGTCCGCGGCGAAGCCGGACTCGGTCACGTGATAGTCCGCCAGTTTCAAGGCTACCTTATCGGCTATGATCGAGCTCTGACCTATGGCAATGTTCGCGAAGGGGCCCGCGTGCACGAAGCAGGGTTGGCCCTCCAAGGTCTGGAGGAGGTTGGGCTTCAGGGCCTCCACCATCCAGGCCGTCATGGCGCCGCCCACCTCGAGGTCGTCGGCGGTCACGGGCTTGCCGCTTTTGTCGTAGGCGAGGGTTATCTGGCCGATTCTTCTCCTCAGGTCGGCCAAGTCGCCGGCGAGCGCCAGGATGGCCATCACCTCGGAGCTGACCGCTATCCCGAATTTGGACTGCATCAAATAGCCGTCCTTCTTCCCGCCCAAACCGATGACTATGTTTCTGAGGCACTGGGCCGCGAAGTCCATGACGAACCCGAACTCGATTCTGTTGGGATCTATGTTCAGGCGTTTCAAGCCCCTCGATTCGAGAAACTTGTCGGTGTTTATCTCCTCGTGCTGCATGCGGGAGTTCAGGGCCACCATTCCCAAGTTGTGGGCGTTCATGATCGCGTTGATGTCGCCCGTGAGGCCCAGGGAAAAGGGGGTCAGGGGGAGACACTGGCTCATGCCGCCGCCCGCCGCGGAACCCTTGATGTTCATCGTGGGGCCCCCGGAGGGCTGACGTATGGCGGCCGCCACGCTCATTTTCAAAAGTCCCATGCCCTGAACGAGGCCCATTATGGTCGTGGATTTCCCTTCGCCCAGGGGCGTGGGCGTGATTGCCGTGACGTCCACGTATTTTCCGTCGGGCTTGTCTTTGAGTCTCTCCAGGACCTTGGGGAAATCTATCTTCGCGACGTAATGTCCGTAAGGCAGAACCTCTTCTTCCAAAAGGCCCATGTCGGCGGCGAGTTTCGTTATCTTTTCCAAATGCGGCTCGGCGGCCGCGGCTATTTCGTAGTCCTTGGCCCCTTTGGCGGCGTAATCTTGCCATTTGATTTTCTGCATTCTCAATCTCCCTTGGAAACGTGAATTATTGTCATGTTGACGCGGTGGTTGGTTTTTTTTCGGCGTTTTCGGGGGATATGGTCGGACGACGCGCCGGCGACCCCGGCGGTCCCCCCGAAATTCGAAAATCGGAAAATCGGAAAATCCCGAAAAATTTTCGAAGGCGGGAAAATCCGGCACGCGCTCTGACAGGCGCGAAAAATTTTTTGGTCTTTTTAAAAGTCGATTCCAATGATGATTTTCAAAATGGAAGAAAAATTTTTTGAAAAATAACAAACAAAATCGTCCGAATCCGAAACTCACAATACTCCAAATGACTTTCAACCGGGGAACACTATTGAGACGAAATCACAAAAATAATTTTATCTTGATTTTCCCCGTGAAATTTCGGATTTCGCCGTGATTGTTCGCCCGCGGAGGATGCCGCGGTGTTCTTTCGAGACCGGGCCGGGTCTTGATTTTTCACGCCGCGGCCGCGGGTTTTCCTTTTTTCTTATGTAAGACGCGAATCGACGGGATTGGGGGGAGACCAGCGATCCCGCGACGGGAATTTCCGGGGAAGGTTTCGCCGACGGTTCCGGGACGGCAAGGCGGGGAATCCCGGGGCATCCTCGCGCGAACGCAAGGGGGGCGCGAACGATTTTTGAAATCTCGAAAATCCAATGAGCGAAGACGACAAAACTCCCCGTCGCGACCTTTCGAAAGTTTCGAAAGATCCCGTTTCGAATTTTTCCCTCGACCCGGGAAAACGGCGTTTTCGAAAAAAAGCCCCGGATCGGTTTTTCATGGAATTTTTTCGGGGGGCGGGTTCCGGCGGGGATTTTTCGGCGTCCCCGACCGTCTCTCCCCCTCGGGAAAGCGGTCCGGCTAGAGCGCGGGCCTCGGGACGAGCTTCGCCTCTTTCACCATGGTGGGCACCATGTGCTCCCATTCCACCAGCATGAGGTGGACCCCGCTTATGCCCTTCATCTCCCTGAACTCCTGGATCTGCTCGCAGGCCATTTTGATTCCTTCTTCCTCCTGCTTTTCCTTCGCGACGCCCTTGAGTCTTTCGATGTAACTGTCCGGCATGGTTATGCCGGGGACGTTGTTTTTCATGTATCTCGCCATGCCCAGGGATTTCAGGGGGGTCACCCCGGCGAGGAAGTGGGTTCTTTCGGTGAGACCCATTTCCACGGCCCTCTTCATGAATTTCCGGAATCTCTCCATGTCGTAGATGCATTGGCTCTGCATGAAGTCGACCCCGGCGTCCACCTTTTTGGCGGCCCTTATCACCCTGTAGTCCTCGGGGTCGGCGAAGGGGTTGTAGGCGGCGCCTATGAAGAGTTTGGGTCTTCCGTCCTCGGGCATCTCCTGGCCCGACAGGAGTTTTCCCTCGTCGCGCATGACCTTCAAGGCCCTGATGAGATTAATGGAATCGAGGTCGTAGACGTTTTTGGCCTCCGGGTGGTCCCCGAAGGTCTGGTGGTCCCCGGAGAGGATGAGGAGGTTGTTTATCCCCAGGGCGGAAGCGCCAAGGATGTCGGACTGCATGGCTATGCGGTTGCGGTCCCTGCAGACCATCTGCATGTTCGCCTCGAGACCGTTTTGTTGGGCGATCAGGGAGGCGGCCAGGGAAGACATGCGCACGACCGCCGTCTGGTTGTCCGTGACGTTCACGGAGTCCACGTTTCCGACGAGATGTTTGGCCTTTTCGACCACTTCCTCGCGATTCGCGCTTCTCGGGGGGCCCAACTCGCCGGTCACGGCGAAATTTCCCGAGGCCAGCACTTTTTCCAAATTGCTCTTGGTTTTCAAGGCCTTGTTCACTTCAAAAGCTCCTGTCTCACGATTTTTCTCGGACCGCCGTCCCTCGAGGAGCGCCAATCCTTGACGAGGTCCATCCTCGAAAACTCTTCCATCCTGCCTTCCCGGGTTATCTTTTCCACTATGAGGTGCCAAACGCAGTCGATTTCCTTGGAAACCTCGCATTTGCCCCCGGCGGAACCCCCGCAGGGACCGTTCAGAAGGCTCTTGGAACAGCGGGAGATGGGGCACAGGCCCCCGAACAGGTGAATGACGCAGTTGCCGCAGGCCTGGCAGTGCTCGGCCCAGATTCCGTGGGCCAGGGCGCCCCCGAGAAAACAGGTGTTCAGGGCGGGGAACACCCTTTCCTCCGGATAACGCCGGGACAGGAATTGGGGCCCGATGGAGCAGGCCATGGAAAGCACCGCGTCGTACCTCTTATCCATGAGATCGGACAACTCGTCCACGTATTCCGGATCGCACTGGCGCTCGAGGGTGAATTCGTCGACGGTCAGGGGAAGGTCGTCCTTCGACGCGTCCAGCCTCAAAAGCGACGCGAGAAGTTCAACTTCCTTGGTTCCCCCGGCGTTGCACACCGTGACGCAACCCCTGCAGCCAACGACCAGCACCCGCCGCAGGCCCTTGACAAAGCTTTTGATTTCGTCCAATGGTTTTCTTTCCGCTATGATCATGTTCGTTACCTTGACAAGACGTTTTTCGGAAACCCGGCCGCGAAAACAAGCGGGGCCCGTCCCGGCGTCACCGGGAGCGCCGACGTTTCCGCGACTTTCCTTTTTCGACATCTTTCCGATTTCCCGAAGGGGTCGTCCGTCGGATTTCCCCTTTCGGGGATTTTCAAATCTTCTTTCCCGGCCTCGGTCCCAGTTCCCTGATTTTTTCGGTGAAACCGTTGGCTATCTCCGCGAAGCGGGGCCCCTGGGAGGCCGAGAGGTTGAACATTTCGACCCTCTCCGGTTCGAAGCCCACTCCCGCGAGTTCCCCTTTCAAAAAATTCACCCTCTTTTTGGCCCTGATGTTTCCGTCCAGGAAGTGGCAGTTTCCCTCGAGGCAGCCCGCGACGTAGACCCCGTCCGCGCCTTTCTCGAAGGCCCGCAGGGCGAGGATGACGTCGAAGCGGCCGGTGCAGGGGATTAAGACTATCTCCACGTCCGTCGGGTACTGGAGTCTCATGGAACCCGCCATGTCGGCCGCGCTGTAGGCGCAGTACTGGCAGCAAAAGGCTATGATCTTCGGCTCCCAACCCTTGGTTTCGATTGTGGCCGTTTCCGTTTTTTCGGCTGTCACCGCTGTCATGTCGCGTTTTCCCGATTGTTCCCGGGGCCTTTTCCGGGGGTGGTCCCCCAAAGGCCCGGATTGCGTTTAGGATTGTCCCGTTTCGGGTTTCGGGGACCGCGGCCGCGGCCGGGTCCGAAAACTCACGCTCCGCCCGCCGTCGCCGCCTCCGCCGCCACCGGGGCGGCCGTTCTTTCTTTTTCCCGTTCCCCGGGGGAGGCCAGGGCCGAGACCTTGGCGAGAAGCTGGTCGTCGGTGAAGAACTGAAGTTTTATGGCCTTTCCGGGGCATTCCCCCACGCAGACCCCGCAGCCCTGGCAGATGGCGGGTTCCATGAAGGCGTGACCCCTGAGGGACGCGTCTTTTTCGTTTCTCACGATTTTGGGGATCGAAAGCGGGCAGGCCCGGACGCAGGTGCAGCAGACCGCGCACTTGTCGGGGTTCGCGACCGCGATGATTCCCCCGACCATGACGTGGGGTTTGGCGAGTATGGCGCAGGCCCTGGCCGCCGCGGCCTTGGCCTGGGCGATGCTTTCCTCGACGGGTTTGGGATAATGCGCGAGTCCGGCCATGAACTGACCGTCGGTCGCGAGGTCCACGGGCCTCAGTTTCATGTGGGCCTCGAGGAGGAAGCCCTCGGCGTTGAGTTGCCCCTTGAAGACCTCGACGATTTCCTCCCTCATGGGGACGGGGTCGACGCCCGCCGCGAGGGTCAGGAGGTCGGCGGCGATTTTCACGGGTCTGTTGAGGACGTGGTCCCTGACCGCGATATCGAGTTTTCCGTTTTTGCCCTTCTCGACCGTCGGGGGTTCTTCGATTTCGTAACGGACGAATATCACGCCCCGCTTCCGGGCCTCCTCGTATTTTCTCTCCCTGAAGCCGTAGGAACGCATGTCGCGGAAGAGAACGAAGATTCTCGCCTTGGGGTTGCGGTCGAGGATGGTCAGGGCGTTTTCCAGGGTGTGGGTGCAGCAGACCTTGGAGCAGTATGGCCTTTCGGGGATCCTGGACTCGACGCAGTTTATGAAGACGTAGACGCCGCCCTTCTTTTCCAGGATCGGGTCGTTGTTTTTGATCCTTTCGTCGAGCTCGATGGAGGTCAGCACCCCC
>JAITKT010000220.1 GCA_031278225.1 Deltaproteobacteria bacterium | reverse complement strand
GACGGAAAAAACTTCGCGCGAAAAGGAAGGAAAACCCGAAGAACGGAACGGCCGCGCGGCGCCGGAAAAACATCGCGGCGGTCGCGGCCCCGGTCGCGAATCCGATGGCGACCCCGGCGGCGAATCGATTCTTCCTTCGTCTAAACCCCGTGCCTCGAGAAGAAGTCGTCCATCTTTTTCTTCCAGGAACCGACGTCGGAGGCCGTGACGATGTCCACGGAGCCTCCCTGGAGATCGCCTCCGTGGGCTTCCGTGGATTCCTCGAGAACGCCCTCGAGGGTGAGGTAGTTTTCCTTGAGTCCCGCGAGGAGATCGGGGTCGGCGTTCCAGAGGCCCCTCTTTTCGGCCTCCAATAGTCTTCTTCCGATTTCCTCCAGGGCCCAGGGGTTGTTCTCCTCGAAGAAGACGCGGTTTTCGGGGTCGAGGAAATAGGTCTTGGCGATCTCGTCGAAGACCTTGTCGTCCACGGCCTTGGTCGTCACCTGCCAGCCGAAGGCGTTGGAGACCCTCCTCGAGATCTCGGCGCAGGCCTTGTAACCGTGCTTTTTCATGTCCGCGATCCAGACCGGGTTGAAGAGTCTGGCCTTGAAGGAGCGGCCCAACTCTTCGCCCAGGCTCCTGACCCTGACGGCGGTGAGTTCCCTCGTGTCCGCGCAGTAGTCCCTGATTCGCTTCCCTTGGAGCCGCGAGGCCGCGACCGAGAGGCCACCGGCCCCGGCGAAGAAACCCCCGGAATTCAAAAAGTCCTGCTCGTCCCCGAAGGTCTTGTGGCTGTTGACGTCAACCCTCTTCAAGAGCTTCATGAAATCCTTGGGGGAAGCCACCCCGGGGCGATCGTCCCCGTAGAGGTAGCTGTTGTGTTGGACGTAGATGTCGGTCAGGTCCCGTTCGTCGTTCCAGGCCGAGGCCATGACCGCGTAGTAGACCCCGGAGGCGTATGTTCCCGGGGCGGTGGAGTAGATCCTGGCCGTGGCCCTCTTCCAGAGTTTTTCCTTGTCCTCCGCGCTTTCCGCCTCCCCTTCGGTCCCCGCGTCCCGCATGTTTTCCAGACTGTGCTTCCTGACGAAGTTCGTCCCGACGTCCTCGTCCAGGGAAGCCACGGCCATGACCGCCCGATCCAGAAGGGAGGCCGCCTCGGGGAAGGAGTCCCTGATGATGCCCGACATGCGCACCGAGACGTCGATCCTCGGGCGCTTCAGTTCCCCGAGCGGCACAATCTCGAAGCCGATGACCTTGCCTCCGGCGTCCCACTTGGGTTTGGCTCCCATGAGGGCCAGGATCTCGGAAAAATCCTCCCCGTCGGAGTGGAGAAGGTCGTAACTGATCCAGAAGAAGGCCACGCTCTCGGGGTATCTTCCCTCCTCCTCCAGAAATTTTTTGACCGTGGCCTCGGCGAGTTTGACCCCGGTCCGGTGCGCCGCCGGGGTGGGGACCCTGTCGGGGTCCTGGGTGTAGAAGTTGCGTCCGGTGGGGAGAACGTCCTCCCTCCCGCGACAGATGAGGGCCGAGGGCCCGGGGGTGACGTAACCGCCCCCGGCGGCGTTGAGAAAGGATCCGATCTCGTCGGAGGCCCCGACCCTCCGGACTATGTCTTTCACCCTTTCCGAGACTTTCAGGAGGTCTTCCAGGTATTTCTCTTTGGCGTCGGCGGGGACCTTCGCGATTTCCCCGAAGCTCTCCCAAGGGTCTTTTCCCAGGATGAGGTCCCCGACGTAAGCCAGGGCGTCGGCTCCGATGAGTTCCAGGATCTCCCCGCCCGAGAGGTCGTCCGCGACCGTTTCGTCGCTCCTTTCCCCCAGGGAGACGAGGTCAAAACCCCTCGCGGCCGCGAAAATGGATCTGAGCGATCTGGATTCCGGGGACTCGAAACGGAGAATCGACCACGCGAAATCCCGGAGGTCTTTTCCGGCGGGCATCGCGCCCAGGGTGTGGAGGCCGCTTTCCACCAGAGACGAGGCCACCTGGTGGAGGGAATCCCTGAGCCTCGCCGCGAGTTTGGGGAAGTCCGCCTCCTCCCCGTCGACGGCGCTTCCCTTTTGGCCCTTGATTTCCATGGAAAGAACGGAATTTTTGACCTTTTCCCGGATGATGGCCTCGAGCTCGCTTCTCCTCATGGGACTCGCGGCGGCCTTGGTCCACTCGCCCAGGAGTTCCCGGACTTCCGCGAGATCGCCGTAGAGACCGGACTCCTTGTGGGTGGTCTGGGCGTGGTCCACGAGTACCGCGTAAGAGCGTCTCTTGGCGACCATGCCGTGGCCCGTGACGTCGGAGTTGTAGAAATAGACGTGGGGGGAGTCGCGGATGGCGAGGTCGGAAAGGCAGCTCTCCGAGAGCCCGACGCTCTTCCCCGGGAGAAATTCCAGATTTCCGAGGGTCCCGAAGTGAACCACGAGGTCCGCCCCGAAGCCGTCCTTCTCCTGAAGCCAGCGGTAGGTCGCGAGGTACTGGTGGGGAGGGGGTATGGTGGGGTCGTGGAGGATGAGGCAAACCCTTCCGTCGCAACGGGCCCCCGCGCAGCCCCTCTTGGGCTGGACGCAAACGACCGCGTTTTCGCCCAAGGGGCGTCCCGTGATTATGATGTTTCCGTCGAGGACCATGGGGGCCGGGACCTCGTCCTTTTCCTCCCCCGGGGGGTTTCCCCAGGTCTCGACCAGGCGCTCCCTGACCGGTTCCGGGTATTTGTCGAACCAGGCCCGGTACGTCTCCCCGGGGAGGAGCTTCAGGGCCCCGCCTTTTCCGACTATCTCCTGAACCGTGGTCCACCTGAAGTCGGAGATGGCCTTGTGTTCCATTATGTCCTTTATGACGTCCTCCCCGTTTTCGGGGACGTCGACCTTGTAGCCGGCCTCCTTCATCTTCGCGAGAACGTTTTTCAGGGAGGCGAAGGTGTCCAGGCGGGACGCGATGCCCACCGTGGCCTCGACGGAGGCGCAGGGGGCGTTGTGGACCACGAAGGCCACCTTGCGTTCGGAAACGTCCTTCAAGGAGAGTCTCGCCCAGGCGGCCGTCCTTCGGGCGAGCTTCGCGACCCTCTCGGGGTGCGGCCTTCTCGGGCTCTTCCCGCCCAGGGCGCCCAGGGCCTTTTCCGTCCCCCCGACGAACATCGGCATGACGGCCCCCTCGAATTCGGGCATGGTGACCGACCAGGAGAGTTCCATCGCGACCCCGGCCGGGTTCTTTTCCCATTCTCCGAGGGACTGTCTGTAACTGACGACGGGCTGGATCACGGGGACGTTCAGTTTTCTGAAGAGTTTCACCGAACCCCCGGCCGGGGAATCGTCCCCGACGAAGTCCTCGAAGAGGGGGGCCGCGCCCGACGCGTCGGCGAAGGCGAAGGGGTCGTCCGCGGCCTTGGGGGCGTCGCCTCCCGCGACCTTGACCCCGCCGTGCTGGAAGAGGCTCGTGAGTTTCACGAGGGCGAGTATCCTTTTGTCGCCGTTTTCGTCCAAAAAGGCGTCGAGCAGGAATTTCACCCCGTCCAGGGAAGAGTCCTTGTCCTCCCCGGAGACGAAGACCGGTATGACCCCCAGGCCCAGGTCCTCCAGTCTCCTGATGAGCTCTTCCTCGACCTCCGGTTTGTCGACGCACCAGAAGTGCCTGTGGAGCATGAGCCCGACGAAGCCCCAGGGCTTTACGGGAAATTTTTCGTCGCGCCATTCGGCGTAAGACGCGAAATCGGGAAACCCCGTCTCCCCGGCCGCGGGATGCCAGATCCCGAAGGCGGGAAGGTCAATCGGGGGAGGCGCGTCGGAGGTGTCCCCCCGGACCATGCCCAGGAGATAGCGGAGGAGCCCCAGGGCGTTGTCGGAGCCCCCTCTTTTGACGTACTCGCCGATTT
>JAITKT010000161.1 GCA_031278225.1 Deltaproteobacteria bacterium | reverse complement strand
GGCCGGAACGGGAAGGTCCGGGGGAACGTCTTCGGCCCCGGCGCCCGCCCCGGCTCCGCTCAGACCCAACCTGACCGTCATGCTCATAAACGAATCGGGGAATCCCGGCGCCGCGGAGGCTTACGGCTCCGTCCTCGCGCAGATCGGTTACAAGGTCCTCTCGATCGCGCAAAGGGCCAACACCGGTTCCGGGGACAGGAAGACCGTCATAACCTACTCCCCCGGAAAAGAGGCCCAGGCGAGGGCCCTCGCGAGAAGGATCCCCGGGGACAAGGTCCTCGCGGCCTCGAGGGACCTCCCCGCCGAGGCGGTGGTCATAATCCGCTGATGGCCCTGAATTCGGTCCACGAAGACCCTTCGGGCCGGGTCGCGCTCCTCGAGAGGGACGACCGCTACCGGGGCCTTCTCGCCGAAATCCACGGGGAAAGGTTCACGGCCTACCGCGAGGCATGGGAAAAGACCGGGGAAAGAAAAGACCCCCGGGACTTCCCCTTGAGTCTGGATTTCAGGGTGAACGCGGGTTGTCAATTGTTCTGCGTCATGTGCCCCGTCGGGAAAACCCCCCTTCCCCGCGAAAACACTCTCATGGACCCCGGGCTCTACGCCGACATCCTGTCCCAGGGAAAGGAAAACAGCCTTCCGGCCGTGACCCTGGGAATGGCGAGCGAGCCCCTCCTCCACCCGGACCCCGCGGGACTCGTGCGGATCGCCCGGGACGCGGGCGTCATGGACATACGCCTCGGCACCAACGGCCTCGCCCTCACCCCGGCCCTCTCCGACGCCCTCGCGGATTCCGGTCTCGCGAGGCTCGAGGTTTCCCTGGACGCCGCGACCCCCCGAACTTACTCCCGCGTGAGAAAGGGCGGGGATTTCGCGAAAGTTCTCGCGAACGTGGAATATTTTCTGGAACGCGGGGAGAAGAGGTCCTCCAAACTCCCCCTTCTGAGGCTGAGCTTCCTGAAGCTCCCGGAAAACGAGTCCGAACTCCCCCTTTTTCTGGAAACCTGGAAGGACAGGGCCGACATGCTTTCCATCCAAAATCCCGTCCCCGTCGGGCCCCCCGCCCGCCCCGAACCCGGGGAAGAGCGGGAAGAAGAGCCGGCCGCGGAACCCTTGAGTTGTCCCCAGCCCTGGCAGAGGCTGGGCGTCCTCGAAGACGGGACCCTTTGGCCCTGTTGCTCGCTCCTCGGAAAGGACCTTTTGCGGGGTAAAAACGCGGCCCGGGAAAGCATCCGGGACATATGGAAAAGCGAGGCCATGGAGACCTTGAGAGCGCGGCTTCTTTCCCCCAAAGCCCCCAAGGCGTGTCGGGACTGCTTTCGAAAGCCGGACGCCGAAAGCCTCCCCCGAAATCCCGCGCGTTGACAAAAACCCGAAACGGAAGAAAAATAAAGGGGTCCGCGAACGACGAAAAATTCGGCGGGATGACGCGTGAATTTCACAAATTTTTTTTGGTGAAGGAAATGATAACGATCTGCCCCAATTGCGGAATGCAGTACGAAATTTTACCGGCGCACGTCGGGCAACCGCTCAAATGCAAATTTTGCCTCACCACTTTTCTCATGGAGGAAGACGCGGAAGAAACGCCCGCGGCCGCCAAAGACGCGACCCGCGAAACGACTCCCGAAACGACGCCCGAAACCGCGGCGGCCGCGGACGTTAGCTCGGGGCCCCCCGCGGCCCCGACCCCGGCTCCCGACACCGGGGCGGATTCCCCGGAAAAGACCCGAAAGCCCGTGACTTTCGAAAAGAAGGTCCCCGCGGCGCCCGCGGAACCCGAGACGCGGGAAGAGCCAAGGGCGCCCGCCGCCCCAATCGTTCCGGGGCCTTCGGCGGAATCGCTCGTCCTCGAAACCCCCAAAGAACCCCGGCGACCCGGGTCATTCGCCGAAACCTCCTTCGGCGACATTTTCCCGGAATACGAAACCCGGGGGATCTTCGAATCCGGCGGCGCGCCCGAGACCCCGAAAGAGCCGGAGACGATTCCCCCGTACGCGGCAAACGTCCCCGGGGAGGAGGTCCCCGTTTCGGCCGAAGAGCCGGGGGAACAACCCGCCCCTCAACCCCTCGAACCGCCGGAAGAGCATCCCATCCTGCCTTACGTCGGACACCCCATAAACCCCCACGCGGAGCGTCTTCCGGACGAAGTGACCGCCCCCAACGTTTCCTCCCTCTCCCCCGGGGTTCCGGTGACGGAGACCGTGTCGGCCATAAGTCTTCAGGAGGAGACGGTCGGGGAACCCGCGCTTCCCCCGCCGCTCGCGACGGATCCGACGTCGCTCCCGCCATCCCCCCTTTCCCCGCTTCCGCCGTTTCCGCTTTTGCCGACGGATCCTTTATACCCCGGGGATCGGACGTCTTCCCCGGAAACCGCGAGGGACGCCGGGTTCGGATTTCCCCCCGGGCAGCCCCCGGACGAGGGGACCATCCCGCCCCTGTTCGTTCAGGAACCCGAAACGGGACCCGATCCGCGGCCCCGGCCCGTCGCCCCGGGCCTTCAAAGGGGGCCTTCCCCCTTCGGAAACGCCCCCCTCCTCCCCCAGATGACCCCGAAGGCCCCGAAAACCGGACACCTCGGGGAAGAAAAAGACATCCCGACCATCGACGGGAAAAAGATCGTCTTTTTGGGGGTTTTGGTTTTCGCGCTCGCCATTTTGAGCTTCGCGGGCGCGGCGCTCGTTTATTTCGGCGTCGCGGCCAAAGGGAACCCCTTGGTCTCGGAGGCCTTTCAAAACCTCGTCTCGCTTTTGGCGATTGCCTTTCTGACCGGTTCCGCGACCGTGATCGCGAGGCAGCTCGCCAACGCCCAAAAACTTCTGAAAAACCTGGAAAGGCTTTTGAGGAACCGGGAAAGGGACTGACGGCCCCGGCGCGATCAAGTTTTTTCGACGTTTCCCTCAAGGGCCCCAAGGGCCCGCCCCGCCAAACCCCGAACGAAAACCCGAATTCCTTTCCCGCGAGGGTTTTTTCTTTCGACGTCCGGGATTTTTTATTCGCCCCCCCCAAAAAAACCGGAGGCGCGAAATCCGAAAACGGCGAATCCGGCGAATCGGGCCGGACTTCGCGTCAAACGTCATTTTCGCGCGCGCGAGGCTTAAAAAAAACCGCGGGCGGGAACCGCTCGCCGCGACCGCGAAACGCGCCAAACGCGCGGGGCGCGGACGTCTTAACGTTAGTTTCGTCCCCCCGTCGACCGGGGCGAAAACCCGAAAAACCGCGCGAAACCTTCCTTTTGGCTCTTCATCGCGCCTTCCGGGTCTCGCGCGAATTTTTTTTCGGATCGCGCGCGCCTCTTCTTCATGTCGATCCCCAAACGGTTTTTTTCGCCTCGCGGCGGCGGCCGCGGTCGGTCCTTTCGCGGCCTTTTTCGCGGTTTTTCGCCCTTCCCGGTCGTTTTTTCCGGCCATTTCCTCCCGCGCCCGCTGCGGACGACCCGGGCCTTTTCCGGGGTGTTTTTTTCCCGGATCCGCCGGGCTTAGAACGAATATTAGTTCGCGAACCGGGAGGCCTTATTTTTTCTTTCCTTCCGTCAAATTCTAATTTTAAAAATTTTCGCGGCATTTTGAACAAGTTGTTTTTTTGACCCCGAAAAACGGAAAGCCCCCGCCTTTCGGGGAATCGTCTAATCCGGGGGATCGAATCGGGGTCGATTCGGCCGTTTTCGGGCGCGCCCCGCGGGAAAAAACCCCAAAAAGCCCGTCAAACGCGGGAATGGAATCCCCGAAAAACGTTTCGTCACCGACCGTGAAATATCTGTTGCAACGCCGGAAAAATGGTCTATAATGTTCGCGAAGGGTTTTCATTTTCCGGACCAAAAAGCATATTTTTCCGCTTTCCGCGACGCGGCCCCCGCGACCCTCGCGGACGCCATGTTCGACGAACAATTGTTCTTTTGTAAAATGGCCCCGCCAAGTGGCGAATCCCCGGCGGATCCGCCGGGGACTTTTGACGAAACGGAAAAAAAAGGCGAAAACGGCCGTTTTTCCCGATTTTTCGCGGAAATCGTTTTTCATCGCGTGGGCACTGGAAAATCGCGGGAGATTGTGGTAAAAAAGGATAAGCTCTCTCGTCCGCGACCGGTCCGGCGACCTCTTCCCTCGATTATTTGGTGGAATGCATTCCTCTCGACGCCACATGTGGAGGCGCGAGCTTTCAAATATCTTTTTTCGCGATATTTGCCGGTATTTTCGTTTTTTCGCGTCATTTTTTTACTTTGCCCTTTTCCCCCCGCGTCGTCCGCGACCTCGCTTTCGTTTTTCGGCGCCATCTTCGCGCGCCGCCGCGGAACGGATCCCCCGGGGGAGGGTTTTTCGGGTTTTTTCGGGTTTCGGACGCCCCCTTGTTTTCTTCCCCCTCCCCTTTTTCGCGCGTCCTTCGCCCCAATCCCCCGAAAAGGCGTTTTCCGACCCCGGCCGTTTCCGAAACGGCGTCCCGCTTTCCCGACGGAGTTTCCCATGTCGAACACTCACGACAAAGTCGCGGCCATCAAACGCTCCTGCGGGACGGCCAAGCTGAACACACGGGAAATTCCGCCCCCGGCTCCCCCGGAGCTCTTCCGGGAGAGGGAAGCCCTTTCCCAAAGCTCCCTGAAATCCCTCCGCGACCAGTTGGACGACCTCCTGGAAACCAACAAAACCGCGGCCGATCCGGCTCCGGAGCCCTTAATCGCGCGGATCACCTACACGGTCCTGAACCTCCTCACGAGGGGGGGCTTCTGGGAAGACGCGGTCCGCTTCTTCAAGACCATGGACTCCTACGAACTCAACGAGTCCAAGGACGCGAGGGCCCTCTCCCTCCTCTCCCTCGTGTTTTGCTGCCTCACCCACTCCGACCTCCAGGAGGCGAAAAAGAATTACCTGATCTTCAAGGAAACCGAGCCCCTCTGCCCCATGTTTTTGCGCCACAGGGCGGAAGCCGCGTATTACTTCGCTTTCGAGCATCTGAGGTCCGGGGGCGACGCGACGGTCCCCATCGAGCACTACGAGGAGATCAAGGCCAAGCGCGACGACTTCGACTTCACCTTCCACAGGAGGGTCGAGGAGATACCCGTCCGGCCCCCCGCGGGCGACGGGAACAACCGGGGCGACAATCATCAAAACGGGCACCCGAACGGCAGGGACGAGGAGACGGGCGAGATCGACCCGGTCAAGAGCTTTCCCCTGATCCTCGAGGCCGACCTCTACGACATATTTTCCTTCGACCTTCCGGACGACCTTCCCAAGGTGGGGCCCCGGGAGACCACGAGCGACATCATGGCGGCCTACGCCCTCGTGTTGTCGGTCTGGCACGGCACCGGCGGGGACTTGGCCGGGGCCAAAAAGTGGTTCGGGGAAATTTCCCTCTGGCCGGGCCCCCGGGCCGACGAGCTCAGGGCCATGGGCGGGGTCTTTCTCACCCACTACATGGGAGCCGAGGACCCCCTGGAGGCCAAACTCTTTTACGAAAAGCTCTTCCGGGGCGGAACCGCCCCCGCGGGCGAACCCGCGGAACCCACGCTCGGGGAAAAATACCCCGAACTGGCCGCCCGGGGGGCCATAAACCTCATGGAGGCCCTGGGCAAACCCGAAGAGATGGACATAGCGGGCGAAATCTTCCGGGACCTTCACGACATTCCCGCCTTCAGGAAGGACCCCCTCCTCATAAGCAGGGCCTCTTTGAATTTCATGGGGCTTTTGACCCAGAGGGGGAGATTCGCGGAGGCCAAGGAGATCTACGACTCCATCCCCGGCTGGTGGGACAGCATAGAGCTCAAAACCTTAAGGGGAAAAGCGGCCATCGATCTCATATATTACCTGGGACTCAGGGAGTCCCCGGCCAAGGCGAGGGAGATCTACGACGGTCTTCTCGTCTGGGGGGCCGGAAGGGATTTGTCCCCCATAAAGGGGAGGGCGGCCGCGGTCCTCATCTCGGTGTACGAGGCCAAAGCCGACATCAAGAGCGCCCTCGAGGTCTTCTGGGCCCTGGAAAGCGGGGTTTCCCTCGCGGGCGATCTGGAGAGGGCGCACGCCGCCCATTCGATCATCAGAATGCACGGGAAGGCGGGGGAACCCAAAAAGGCCCTGGACGTCTTTTTGTCCCTCGGGGACTTCGGCGATTCCGTCGAAATGGATCGCCAAAGACTCGGGGCCGCGGTCAACCTCATACTCATCCTCGGAAGAGGGGGGCTTCCCAAAAAGGCGAGAGAACTTTACTCCCGCCTGCCGGCCTGGGGCACGTCTCCGGAGCTCGATTACCTCAGAGCCAAAGCCTCAGTCAATCTAATATCCGTTTACGAGGAACTCGGGGACGCCAAGCGCGCCCAACTCCTCTACGATTCCATGGTCGTGTCGTCCAATTCGCCCCTGATCCTCGAAAAAGCCAAGGCCGCCGTGACCCTCATGGGGGTCTACGGGAAAAGCGGGGACCCCGCGAAGGCCCGGCGAATCTACGACGACTTCCCCAAACTCGAAAGAAAACGGGAGTACGACCTGGAGTTCGACACGCTCCGCCAGAGCGCGATCATCAATCTCGTGACCGCCTACGCCATGAAGGAAAACTGGCGCGAGGCCCTGGCGGTTTTGACGGGAGACGTGGGGGCCTCCCTGGACAACCCGAACAGGGAAGAACTCATAAAACGCCTCGACTACATCATGTCCCTGGGAGGGGGTCTCGGGAAAAAAGACAACCTGACCCTGCTCTCGCTTTTCGCGGAAAAGCTGAAAAACCCCATCGTTTCCGTCTGAGGCCGTTTGAAAAAACTCCGGGGGACCTTCCCGGTGGAAAAAAACGCCGAAAACCGCCGTTCTCGCGGGCTTTCGCCATCATCGCGGTGGCGATTCCGACGCCGCCCGAGCCGCGGACGGGGGGTTTTTTAAGGAAAAATCGGGTGATTCGAGGGCTCGCGAAGGCGAAAAAGGTTGAAAAACGCGAGTTTTGACGACTTTTTCGCCAATCCCCGAAATTTCCCGCGAAAAAAAATTTTAACGGGGCCGCGAAGCACCATCGGGCGCCCCGACCGACGGGGAAGCCCTTTTAAGAAAATCCAAGGGAATCCGCGCCCCCCGGGGCCGATTCCCCCGCCACTGTTTCTTTTTCCTCCGGACGTTTCGCGACTCTCAACGGAACAAAAAAAGGAACGACAATCAAAAATGAACGCCAACTTCACCCCCAAGGTGTTTCCGCGCACCGCCGGAAAAACCAAATCATACGTGGAAACCAATTTTTTCCTGGATCATCCCCGTTTGGAGAACCTCAAGAAGTTCCGGGAAGGGATTCGTCTCGCGACCGGGGACGGCCTTCTTCCGGACGGCTCGCCCGCGCCGCCGCTTCTCGGGGAATACCTGAAAAACGGCCCGACGGAAGAGTTCAAGGCCAAACTTTCGGCGCTCCGGAAAAAAGACCGCGCCCCCGACGCGGCGGACGAGGCCGCCCTCGCGACCTTTCTCCTCGCGGCCGGCTCCGCCGAAAGCGGGGACTTCGACGGGGCCCTCGAATTTTTCCGCGACTTTCCCCGGGACGGGACGAGAACCGCCCGTGCCCTGAAAGCCGTGGCCGGGGAGGCCCTCGTCGCGAGATTCCTGGAAAACGACCTCTTCGACGAGGCCCGGGACGTCCTGGACCTCATGGACGCGGAGAGCTGGGGCATGAAGAGACTGGACAATCTCCCCATAGAACTCTTCAAGGTCGTGGAGGCCGGGCCCGCCCCGAACCCCGATCGAAACGACCCCGACGACCCGGACGATTTGGACGAACCGCGGAAGGCCTTTTCCGCGATGACGGGGGAAGTCCCCGGGA
>JAITKT010000102.1 GCA_031278225.1 Deltaproteobacteria bacterium | reverse complement strand
GACGAAAAAAAGCGCCCGGGCGCGGGAGCGTCGCGTCAAAAGTCGCGCGCGGGAACTCGGGGACGCCCGAAAAACCGGAAAAACCGGAAAAACCGATCGAAAGCGGAATCGAATTTTCTCCCCGACGAAAAACCAGGGGTCGCGAAAGAAATTCCAAGGGGCCGCGGGAACCGCCGAAAACCAAAGGGTACGCGGCTCGCGACGCGAACGTTCGTAGTCCGGAATCGCCGCGCCGCCCTCCGCGGTTTTTTTGTTTTTCGATTTTCGAAACGTTCCGAACCCCGGGGGATTCGCCGTTCGGCGCGAAAAAACAAAAGTGTGAAACGCGGCGGCGAAAACACCCGCGGGTGTTTCCGATGTCAACATGTTACCTCAAAATCGGGCCGATTTCCATTCGTTTCCAAAACGGAACCGTCGTTTCCCGAAGGGGGCGGGCGTTTTTCGCGCCCCCTCTTTTTCGGGATTCGCGCGGACCTTCCGATCAAGAAAAGAAAAGGGAGATCGTCCGCCGCGAATTTTCAGGCCTCTTTCCCCTCCTGCTTGTCGGGGACGACCGCGGGTTTGGGGCCGAAAGTCAAATCCTCGTCGGTGAGTATTATGTCTATGTCGAGGATTATGAGAACGATGTTTTTGGTCTTGGCCATGCCTTTGATGTACTCGGACTTGAGGCGGGTCCCGAAGTCCGGGGCGGCTTCCACGTCCGCCTCGTTTATGGTTATGACCTCGGAGACCTTGTCCACGAGGATCCCCATCTGGGTGGGACCGTGGATGGTCCCGAACTCGATGACTATTATGGAGGTTCTTTCGGTGTAAGCCTCCTCGGGCAGACCGAACTTGAGTCTCAGGTCCACGACGGGTATGACCTTGCCCCTGAGGTTTATGAGTCCCTTCATGAACCGCGGGGTTTGGGGCACGCTGGTGATATCCATCATGCCGTTGATCTCCCGGATCTTGAGTATGTCCAGTCCGTAAAATTCGCCGCCCAGCTCGAAGCTCAAAAACTTCAGGTCTTTGGAGTGGTCTATCGTGAGGGCGTTGGAGTTCCTCGAGTCTTCGCTCATACCGGCCTCTCAGGTCGTTTTGTGGATTTCCGTCCCCGGGGGGTCAGCGGGAATCCCCGATTCGGCCCCAATATAATCATTTTCCCGGGTTTTGACCACCGGGGGCCACGGGGGCCCCCGGCGGTCAAAACCAAGGGTGAGTCGTTTTCCCCCCGGGGGGGAGGGGGCGGTTCACATGCCCCAGTCCTCCGGGGCCCCGGCGGAGCCGGAATTGCCCGAACCGCCTCTCCCGGCGGACGGGGCGAAGAGACTTTCCCCGACCTCGAAGAGACCGTTGATGTCCAGGATGAGGCCCACCCTCCCGTCGCCGAGGATGGTGCCCCCGGCCAAGGCGCGCACGTATTTCAGGCGCTCGCCCAGGGATTTTATCACCACCTCCTGCTTTCCCAAAACCTCGTCCACGAGGAGGCAGCGCCTCTGGCCCTCGTTTTCGATCACGACCACGAGGGCGTCGGAGGGATCCCTTATGGCGCCCCGGACGTTCACGATTTGGTCCAGACGCACGAGGGGGAGGAGATTGTCCCTCACCTTTATCATCTCGCCCTGGTTCTTGACCGTGAAATACTCCTCCGGCTTGGGGCGGAAGGACTCGTTTATGGAGATGGTGGGGAGGATGTAGCGGTTGTCCCCGACCCGGACGATCATGCCGTCTATGATGGCGAGGGTCAGGGGGAGCCTTATGGTTATGGTGGAGCCCTGTCCCGGCTCGGAGGTGAAGTCGACCTTCCCCCGGAGCTGCTCTATGGACTTCCTGACCACGTCCATGCCGATGCCCCTCCCGGAGGTGTCGGTGATGGCGTCGCTCGTGGAAAAGCCGGGCTGGAAGACGAGATTGTGGGCCTGGGCCTTGGAAACGACCTCCCCGGGCTGCACGAGACCCGCTTCCCGGGCCTTTTGGATCACCTTTTCGACGTTCAGGCCCCGGCCGTCGTCGCTGAGTTCTATGACCACGTTCCCGCCCTGGTGGTAGGCCTTGAGGGACAGTTGGCCCTTCGGGGATTTCCCGCGGTCCTTTCTCTCCCGGGGGGGCTCGAGACCGTGGTCCAGGGCGTTTCTTATCATGTGGACCAGGGGGTCGTAGATGGACTCCACCATGTTCCTGTCGATTTCGGTGTCGTCCCCGGAGGTCAAAAACTCCACGTCCTTCTCGAACTTGTGGGCCAGATCCCGGACGAGCCGGTTCATCTTGCGGAAGGTGTTGTTGATCTGCACCATCCGGAGGCTCATGGCGTTTCTCTGGAGTTCCGAGGTGATTCTCGAGACCTGGGCCAAATCCTTGTTTATCTTCTGTTCCTTCAGGATCTTTATGGAATCGTTGGACGTCACGAGGGACTGGGTTATGACGAGCTCCCCCACGAGATCTATCAAGCCGTCCAGCTTCTGGGTCTCGACCTTCACGGTGTGGGTGCCCGGGGTCTGGGGAATCCCGCCCTCGCTCTGTTTTTGTTCCCTTAGAGCCGCCGCGACCTTTTCCGGGGCGCCTATCTTCCTTTTCAGGATGAATTCCCCGAGTTTGGTCTCCTTCATGCTCTCCTGGATCTTCAGGGCCTTGTCCAGGTGCTCGTGGTCCAGTCTTCCCATGGAGACGAGGATTTCCCCGAGCCTCCTTCCCTTGTCCTCGTTTTCCTGACGCCGCAGGGCTTCGTTCAACTCCGCCTCGGTCACGTAGCTTTCCTGGACGAGGATCTCCCCCAGGCGCATGTTGCGGGCCGTCTTCTGGGCCTGGATGAGACCCCCGAGATCCCCCTCGGAGATGAGGCCCTTTTCGACCAGGATCTCGCCCAGCTTCTTGGGTTTGGCCCCGTAAGAGGCCCCGGACGAAATCGCGGGGGCCGAACCCTTGGCGTCCCCGGGCAAAATCCCCTGCCTCGCCTCCCAGAGGCCCTCCTTAAGTTGCTCGAGCTCGGAGGGGTCCCAGTCGGGGGAGATGGCCCAGCTCTTGCCGTCGGGTCTGATCCTTAAGGTGGAGAGCCCGTTTATTATGAAGTGCAGGGCCTTTATGAGGATGTCGGTTATCTTGGTGGAGTGCTGCACCTGTTCCGTGGAGACGTAGTCTATGAGTCCCAGGGTGTCGGCCGTGAGCCAGGTGAGCTCGTCCAGGCCCAAGAGGCTCAACCCCCCCAAAATCGTCCTGAAGGAGGGGAGGGTTTCGGCCATGGCCGCGGAGGTGTCGCTCTTCTGCTCCACGGTGACCAGTTTCATCTGGAGGGATTCCAGCTCCTGGGTGAAGTCGGCCTTGAAGTATTCGGGGGTGAGGGTCTGGTCGAGGAAGTAATTGTACTTGCAGGTCCAGCCCCGCTTGCCCGTCGCGGCGGGGACGGGAGGCGCGGGGGCGGATTCCGCGGCCGCGGGGGGGCTTTGGTCCGGGGCTTCGCCCGCGTCGCGGGACGCTTGGGACGCCGCCGCCGCCGCGGGGGCTTCCCCGCCGATCTCCCCGACTTCTTCCGCCTCCGCTCCCTCTTCCGCTCCCTCTTCCGCCTTTTCCGCCCTTTCGCCGTCGCCTTCGCCCGACTCTTCCCCCGACTCCCCGCCCCGGGCGGCGTCCTCCGGTCCCCAGCCCTCGTCGATGTCGTCCGAGGTGTTTCTCTCGCCCTCGGGGTACAGGGTTTTCTCGTCCGCGCGTTCGGTCTTCGGCGACGCTTCCGCCGCGTCGGGGGATTCGCCGGTCCCTTCCGCGACGGCCGTTTCGGCGCTCGTTTCTTCTCCCGTTTCTTCTCCCGTTTCGGCGCCCGTTTCTTCTCCCGTTTCGCGCCCTTCGTCCTCGAATCCCGCCGGGTCGAGGGGGGAATCTTCGGGGGCGAGCCTTCCGGCCTTCTTCAAAAACTCGGGTATGTCGGCGGTGACGGGGGTTCCGGTGGGGAGGTCGCGGGAGAGCTCCTGGAGGATCCCCAAGGCGTTTCCGGCCGCGTCCAGGGCCTCGTCCCGGTCGGGGATCTCGTCCCGCATGAGTCCCCTCAAGATGGCCTTGAGACTGTTCGAAACCTTGGGGGGCCATTCCGACTCGAACCGCGTGAACTCCCGGCCCAGCTCCTCGGTGATTCCCAAAAGGGAGCTAATCTCCAAAAGATTGTCCGGGGAGAGCATGACGAGGTCCATGCTGGCCCTGTTGAGAAGTTCGGTCAGTTTGTCGGTGTCGAAGGACATGGCTGAAAACAAAACCTTCCGCGCCGGGAAGGCCCCTGGGGGGCGGTCGCCCCGAACCGGCGCTTTTCTGTGTCGCTTGGGAAACGACGAAAGGGATCGTCCTTCCGCCGGCGTCCGTCCCCGGGCGTCCGGGGACGGGCGCCGGTGACGGTTTTTTCAAACCCGAAACCGCTTTTCGCGAACCCCCCCGCGCCCCGGGGGGCGGGGGGGGGGTCGCGGGCTTTGGAAAGAGACCGGGAAAGGAACCCCGGGAGGGGGTCCTCCCGGAAAAACGGGGTCCCCCCTCTCTAATTCCCCCCCGAATGCTGCTTCAGGATGTCCAGACCCAGGGAAGGACTGAGGATGGCGTACTGCCAGCGCATGAGCCTGTCCCTCTCCTCGACCACGATGTCCGCGAGGGGCATGAAACTCGCCTCGTCCTTGGGGAGATAGTCGGTGAGGCCTCTGCTTATGGACTCCACCATGCCCAGGATGGAAGGTTTGGAGGCGAAGACTATGAGCCTCGCCAAGGGGTTCAACCTCAAAACCTCGGTCCCCAGGGTGTGGTCCACGAGGACGGAGCTGTCCCCTATCAGGAATTGCAGACTCTTGTTCTTGATGAAGGAGAGGACGCCGGGGATGTTGTCCACCACGGTTACCTCAAAACCCTCTTTTTCCAGCTCGGCTATCAGGGGAGCCAGAAATCCGGGGTCCCTGTCGACGATGACGACGCGCATTATCCGCTCTCCCGGCACATTTGACGAAACGTCGGCCATGATCGCGACGAGCATCCGTTTTCCCGTGAAAACCCCCGAAAAAACCGATGATTCTTCGCGCTGAGATGGTTCATACCCGAAAATGATAGCACGAAATCGCCGTTTTTGTAAACAAACGCTCCCGAAATCAACGTTTCGGGCCGCGTTGGCGTTTTGACGAAAGAGGAGCCGGACCCGGAAGGAAAAAGCCCCCGCGAAAGCCGGACGCGACCCTTCCGCGCTCTTTCCCCGACGCGGGGCGCGGGACGGGGACAAATCCCCCGCCCCGCTCCCGCTGGGGCGCCGTCTTCGAGGGACCGGGCCGATTGCCGCGGGGTTCCCCCGAAGAATCGTGCC
>JAITKT010000093.1 GCA_031278225.1 Deltaproteobacteria bacterium | reverse complement strand
GCGCGCCTTCCGCGGGCTTTTCCTTTTCGGGCCCGGCGTCCGCCCGTTTTTCCTTGTCTTTCATTTTGTCCTCAATTTCCCATGAGGGTTCCGACCGGCTTCAAGTCCCCGAAGTTGTCGAAGGTGAGTTTCATGACCGCCGTCACGGGAACCGCGACTATGGCACCCATGCCTCCCCAGAGGACGCTCCACAAAAGAATGGCCATCAGGGCGGTCACGGGGGAGATGTTCACGCTGCGCCCGAGGACCATGGGTTCCGCGAAGTTCTGGACCGCGGCCGAGGGGATGGCCAGGGCGACGGCGAGCCAGACGGCGGGGACCGGGCCCAACTGAAGGAGCGCGAAGAGAACCGGGAGAAGCACGCTCAGAATGGCCCCGACCGTCGGGACGAAGTTCAGGAGGAAGGCGAAGATCCCCCAGGTCGAGGCGAATTCAATCCCGAAAAGATAACAAATAAAACCCGTCATGAGCCCCATCCCGAGACTCACGAGGCTTTTCACGACGATGTAGGTCTGAATCTTGCGGGATATGGCCTCGACCGTTTCGCAGAGCCGGACCCCCTTGGAGCCGGGGAAGGCTTTTTTGAGTTTTTCCGGAAAGGCGGGAAGGGCGGGGAGAAAATAGAGCAAAAAGATAACGGTCAAAAAGAAATAGCCCGTGAACGAAAAGAGGTAACTGAAGAGCCAGGAGATTATTCCCCCGAAGGACACGGCGGAGAGTTGGTCTTTTATCATGTCCAGGGTCAGGAAGCGGAAATGCGCGTTTCTCAGCTCGATGGCCCGATCGACCAGGGCGAGGAATTTTTCCCTGTATTTCGGAATTCCCTCCTGGAAATCGGCGATGTTCACGATGACGAAGTTCAAGGCCAGCCACAGGAGATAAATCCCCAAAAAGAGGGTGAGGACGATGGCCGCCATTCGCGGGACGCGCAGGCGTTGAATCAAAATGACCACGGGGTTCAGAAGGCAGGTGATGAAAAAAGCGAGAAGCATCGGAAGAATTATAATCTTCAGGTTGATGAGGATGAAGGCCAGCATGAAAAACAGTCCCAGCCCCAAAAAGAGCTTGAGGGACACGTGTTTTTCCGACTCCATGTGTTTTTTGCGGGTGGTGTTGGGCATGGCCCACCTTTGGGCGGTTTTCCCGGGGGTTGTTCGGATTTTTCGGAACGTCCCCATTTCGGGTCAAACCCGAAAACGGGACGACTGCTTTGTTCTCGGCTTTGTTCGCGGCGTTGTTCGAGGCGTTGTTCGACGGAACGCGATTCGCGGAAAATGAAAAATCATCGGGGGATTATAGCACGGGGTCTTTGTCCCGTAAAGAACGCGCGCCCGTTCCTCCGTTCCCCCGTTCCCCGCCGATTGGGGACGGGACCCGAAATCGGGCCGTCCCGGGGAATTCCCGCGGGAGCTCCCGAAGGAAAAAGCGAGCGCGATCGGCCGCGAAAACGCGGGACGAATTCGCCCGCGGAAAAAGGTCGCGCGTTCCGGGACCGATTTCCGGGGTTCGAAGGGATCGTTAAAAAAACGCGCGGGAAATTTTAAAAAACGCGGGCCCGAAAGGGAGTCTCGAATCGCGCCGCGGACGAAACCGCGACCCGATCGCGTTCCTTTCGAAAACCGGTTTTTTAAAATCCCGTTTCCCCCCGGGGGCCCGAAAACGTCCCGACGACGGCGGCGCTTCGTCACGGCCCGAAAAGGGGGCGATTCGCCCTTCCCGACGGTTTCGCGGCTTTGTGATATAATCTTCGCGGCGGAAAGACCGCTTTCCGCCCGACCGCGAAACGAAGAGTGAAACAAAGGGACCCGAAACCGGCGAAACCGAACGAACGGGTTCCGAAGCGAACGATGGGATTGACCGTTCGAAAGGGATTCGCGGTTTTGACGGAACCCCGCCCCGTCAAAACGCGCCGCGATGTCTTTTTTCGGCGTTTTGGCCAAAGGGATTCGGCTTATGTTTCTGGCTTTCATCTTTCCGCTGCTTTTCACGTGTCTTGTCCTGGCGCAAATCGTGACCTGGAGATTGTTTTTGAGAAGGTCGTCGAACGTCCTTTACAAAAGAGCGGTTCATCTGGTCTTCGCGCTGTTCAACCTTTTGTGGTTTTTGACGGTGTATTTTATTTTCACCGGGGACCTCATGAGCGGAAACGCCTTCACTTTCCTGGGAAGGCCCGCCATCGCCTGGCAAATGGTGCATTTGCTCATAATCGTTCCCTTCAGCGCGGCCGCTTATTTTCTCTTTTACGCCGCGAAGGGCGTTTTTTATCTCGCGAAATCCGACAAAAGGAAGAATGAGGCCAAGAGCCCGAAAGCGGTCGGGGCGTCGGACGGCGTTCCGGAAACCCTTCTTCCCGCGACGGAAACGGCGGCGGAGTCGCGAGGGGAATCGAAAGCGGAGTCGAAAGCGGAAGCTCCGGCCATGACCAGAAGGGACTTCGTCAAAACGGCGGCCTCCGCCGGCTTGTTCGGGATCGTGGCTCTTTCGACATACGGCGTCTTGAGACAGAGCGTCAGTCCCGGGATTCAAAGGGTGAGAATCCCCGTCGTCGGTCTCCCCCGGGGTCTCGACGGCTTCACCGTCGCGCACGTGACCGACATTCATCTGGGACTCTGGTCCAACCAAAGGGAACTTTCCCGCGCCATGTTCCGAACGGCCGAACAAAAGCCCGACATGGTCATTTTCACGGGCGACATGGTCGACCACAACCCGGAACTGGCCGCGGAATACAAAAAGCCCATGGACGATTTTTTGACGGGGAAGGTCCCCCACGGGATCTACGGGGTCTTGGGGAACCACGACCATTTCCTCGATCCCGGGAGAATAACCGAGCTCCTCGAGGCCTCCGGAATAAGGATGTTGAGGGAGGAAAGGATAAACGTCGACGGCATTCCCCTGAGTCTCACGGGACTCGACGACCAGGGTTTTCACCGTTCCTGGCTCAGACGCAGGAAGATGGTGAACGAAAACGGCAATCTCCTTGATTTTTCCGAGGTCACGGGACCCCTCGAGAGGGAAGGGGATTTCAAGATTCTCCTGAACCACAGGCCCGAGGGATTCAGGCAGGCGGCGGTCGAAAACGGTTTCGGTCTCTATCTGGCCGGCCACACCCACGGCGGTCAGTACTCCGTCCCGGGTTTTCCCGAAATAAACCTCGCGAACATGGTCTACAAGTACACGAGCGGCCTCTACAGCGATTTCGGTTCCCACATCCACGTTTCCGGCGGTCTCGCCGCGGTGGGCATCCCCTTCAGATTCGGGCCCTGGCCGGAGATAAGCGTCATAACGCTCGCGAGAGCCTGAAAAACAAAAAAAAGCCGGGAACCCCGGCGTCGGCGGAAACGCCCGCGAAACTTTTTTTGAAACCCGACCTCTCCCCGGGCCCGCGTAAATTTCCCTGGTTCGGGGCGCGGGGGACCCTTGTCCTTTGTCCGTTTCGGGAAAAGGACGAAAAAACACAAAGCCGTGATTTCGGACGAAGGGGTTTTTCGCGGTCGCGAGCCCTCGGGAACCCCGATTTTTTTCCGCTTGGCGGGTCAGTAATCGATGTCGGTTTCGAGTTCGGGCGCTCCCCCGCCGGCGGCTTTGGCGAGATTTCGGCGGGCGAGGGGATAGCGCCCCTGGGCAAGCGAAAACCAGCGTCCGGCTTCCGTCGGGTCGGGACTCACGGCTTGGGCGAGGAGGTAGTAAGCGCCCATGTCGTTTTGAGCTCTCGGGGACGGCGGGTTCATGGTCGCGGCCTTGTGGGCCCAGCTCACGGCCCTCAAGGGGTCCCGGGGCGTCCCGACGCCGTCTCTGTAAAGGTAAGAGAGGTTGGCCATGGCCAGGATGTCCCCTTTTTCGGCGGCCTTGAGGGTCCAGGAGAAGCAGTCGCCCGGGCCGGAACCGAATCCGAGAAAGCCCGAGGTCATGCCGGAGTCGCAGATGACGGAGGCGGAAAGGTCCATGGCCGGGGTGAAGCCGGAGCCCGCCGCGGTTTCCGCCCATTTGCGGGCTCGGGTGACGTCTCTCGCTTGGCCGGGCACGAGACCCTTGTAATGGAGGAGACCCAGGGTGGCTTGAAAGAGGGCTCTTTTGGAACCGGGCCCCTGTCTCGCGTATCTCTTGGCGTCCACGTACCTTAAGGTCATTATCTGAAGGGCCTTCCGGGCCTCGGCCGGGTTGGGGGGCCTTCCGTCCAATCCGTGTTCGAAGATGATCCTCGCGTAATAGGGCGCTCTCGGGTGTCCCGCGTAAAAAGCCGCGAGAAGACCCGGGATGGAGGCGGCGTAGTTTCCGTTCTGGAATTCTTCCTCCCCGGGGATGAAGTCGGGGAAATCTTTCATGGACGCCACCCGGGGCGTTCTGTCCCTCGCGACCGTCCGGACTTGGGCCGCGGCCGCGGGATGGGCCGGGGCGACGTGAACCGGGGTTTGGTTAACCGGGGCGGGGTAAGCCGCGGTGGGCGCCGGGGCTTGGTAAACGGGAGGCGCCGCGGCGGTCGGGGCGTGAGCGGACGTCGGGGCCGGCGTCGGGGCCGGGTACGCCGCGGTTTCGCCCCGCTCCGCGGGAACGGCGCCGGGCATGCCCGGGGGAACTTCGGGGAGAGGGACCGTTTGGGGAGCCGCGGTCGCGGCGGCGGTCGTTTCCGGTCGGGCGGGCGCTTCGCCGGGAAGGTCACTGACCGAGGAGCGCTGTCCCACGAACGGGACCCAGCCCGGATAAGAGCAGCTCGTCGCGAGAAAGAAGACGGACGCCAAAAGAAGGGCCCGGCCGGGACGGGACTTTCCGGGGGTCCGCCCGGCGGTGTCCCGGGCGGTCCTTATTTTGGCTGCGGGGCCTTCTTTCATGGGGTTTCCGTTGGCGACCGGTTGTCCCGGGCGGGGGAGGCGGCGGGGCGCGGTCGTCCTAGTCGCCGTCGGCGAGTCGGGTCAACCGTTCCCTCTTCAGGATGATGATGTGGTTGTCTTCCTCTTTCAGGACCCCCTTGGTCTTGAGTTCGCCCAAAGCCCTGGAGAGACTTTCGGCGGTCGTGCCCAGGTGTCTCGCGAGCTCCACCTTTTTCGCGGGGAGCTTGATTTTGCCCCCCCGCTCGGGCAGGGTCAGGACGTAGGCGGCGAGTCTGGGGAGCACCTCTTTCAGGGAGGACTCCAGGAGGGCCGCGAAATGGGCGAGCCGGTTCGCCATGATGCCTATGGTCGCGAAAGCCAGTTCCGGGTTTTCCCCGATGAGGCGGAGCATCTCCCGCTTGGGAAAATAGAAGGATTCGGTTTTGGTCATGGCTTCGCTGGAGGCCGGGTACCCCTCCCTTTGGAATATGGCGGCTTCCCCGAAAAACTCCCCCCGCTGGACTATTTTTATGGTTCTTTCCCTGCCCGAGGCGTCGGAAACGTAGATCTTGACCTTGCCCTTGCTCAGGAGGTGGAAGCCCAGGGCCGGCTCCCCCCGGGAAAAGATCTGTTCCCCGGGCTTCGCGGTCTTTCGCGCGGCTATGCCCGCGAGATTTTTCACGAGCTCCGGGGTGAGGTTTTGGAGAAAGGGGGAAGAGAGCATGGTGTGGGACAGGAGGTCTTCCGCTTCTTTGGAGGAAAGGGTCTTGGGGCGTCCCTTCCCGGGTTGTTTGCCGTCCTTTTCCGGTGTTTCGTCTTTCATGGATTTGTCTTTGTTTTCGCTTCGATTTGGTTGGGGGAAGGGCGGGTCCCTTTTCGAGGGGCCCGCGCGTCGAATCGCGCGCTTCGTCTTTCGGAAAGACCCTCCGATGAACCCCCGAAAATCGCGGGGGATTCGCGGGGACCGTCGGGAAAGCCCGTCAGGGGGGCGGGGGATTGGCGTAGATGCCCCTCGGGGAGGGCGCCGGACGGGGCCGGGGCTCGTCGGGGTCGGCCGCCCTGTCGTAAGGCTTGGTGAAAAGCTCCCCGTTCCAGGAAAGGGGAATGAGTTTGAACTGGGGCAGAAAACCCCCGCAGGCGCGGGCGGTTATGCTCGTCACGGTCACGATGTCAAGGGCGGCTTTGTCCTCCGCGCTCGCGTGACAGGTGAGGCAGGCGACGAAGGTTTCGTTCAGGATTTTCAGGGTTTCCCGGGCTCTCGCGTCCTTCGCGGCGTCCGCGGTCACGAAGTCCAGGACGCTCACGGGGGGCACGTATTCGCCCGTCGGAACCTTCGTCGGTCCGTCCGCGGTTCCGCACCGGTAGAGAACCAAATCCATGGCCGGGGGGTCCGGGAGCTTGTCGTCGGCCCTGGCGGGACCGGAGGTCTGGCGGCTCCGGCAGATGACGAGTATGTCCGGATGTCCCGGGTTTCCGGAAAAAAGCTTGTAGGTCACGGGAGAATGGTGCACCCCGAAGAGGGTGATGACGTCGGGCGGGAGAACCCGCACCCAGTAACCCTCCTTCGAGGGCGCCGTGTAGCCTTCCGTGAGACTCTGTCTTTCGAGGAGATCCCTTCTCTGTTCGAAGGTGAGTTTGTTCGTCTCGGCGTCGGGAAGTTTCAGAAAGAGTTCGGTTATCTCCGGTTTGGCGAATCCCGGGGCGGCGAAAAGGAGAAGGCCCGCGAAAACGAAAAGGAAGAGGACCGCGCGGGGGAAGGCGGGCGAAAAAAAATCCGGGGGGACGGTTTCGGGCGTTCCGCCGGAAGCGGCGTCCGCGTCCCCCGGGGCGCTTTGCCCGACTCGGGGCGAAACGGCGGGTTTTGGCTTTTTACTCGGAAACGCCGTCAAAACGGGAACCTCGGTTTCGGGACGAAAGCCGCGGCCGGAGGGATCGCGGAGCGTCCCGGAAGGGGGAAAAAACAAAAACGCCGAAAACGCCCGACGCCAAAACGACGGTTTTCGAAGCGCGGGGGAGAAACGGCCGCGCGCGGGTCTCATCTTCTCTTCTTGCCGCGGCCGCTTTTCTTCTGCGGTTTTTTGGGTTTCGCTTTGGTTTTCGTCTGGTGGGTTTCGCAAAGTTTCTTTAAGGTTTGGCAGAAGAGCAGGTCTTCGGGTCTCAAGCAAAAACTTTTCATCGTTTCGATAAGGTTCAAAGCTTCCGGTTTTTTGTCCTTTTCGAGAAAAAGTTCCACGAGACCCGGTCCCACGCGCCGCATGGTTTCGGGAGAAAACGTATGCTGGTCGAAGGCCCGCGTCAGATATTTCACGCAGTTGTCGGCGTCTTTGATTTCAATCAAGGATTCGACAATCACGCCGAGACAAGTCTCGCGCGCGGAGAGAACCAAATGTTTGTCGGACATGTAATTCTCCGACTTTTGGTTCGTCGCGTCTTGGAATTGTTTTTTTTGAAACTCCGCTGTCAGTACCACGATTTCGTCCATGACCCGAACGGCCGCGTCCAATTTGCCGGCCGAAACCAGAAACGATATCAAATACAAGGCGTTTTGCAGTAAATTGTTTTGGTAATCGCTCTTGTCTTCTTTGAGTGTTTCGTAAAGGCCCAATATTTCATCCGCCGCGTCGTATCTGTTCAATTTCGTGCACTGGTTAATCAACACTCTGAAAAGCATTTGCTTCACGGTGAAGATTTCGTCGCAGGGCGTCACGGAATTCATGTAATCGTTCAGTCTTCTGAATTTCACCAAAGTGACGTCGGCGGGAGTGACGCACATGGAAACGCTCATGGCGCTCTTGAGACGGTCGGAATACGCTTGGGCAAGGAAACGCGAAACGAAATATTTTCTTTTGGATATTTCGGGATAACGTTCGAGCGCGAAATTAATCAAATGGTCTTTCCTGTGACCGACAATCAGAAACAGCGCGAAACCCAAAACGTGTTCGAAACGACGGGCCAATTTTTCTTTGTCGGGAAGGTTCAGGAAGTCTTTGTAAACCTCGTCCAAAATTTTAAAGCATCCGCTGCTCGAGCTCAAGTCGTAAAACGATTCCGCGGCGAAGGCGGACAAAACGAGGTTCAACTTCGCTTCCGCGAGGGTTTCGCCTTTGCCCGAAAGACCGGGGGCGCGACAAAGGAGATCGTTTATTTCGTAAAGAGGGTAAAATTCCTTTTGTTTGATGACGGGCGCGGAGAGTCCCGGGTTGCCTTCGCGCTCGCGTTGTCCGACGATGGCAACCATTTGGGAAACGTAATCTCCCTCTTGCGGGAAGACGTTGGTTTGAAGGTAATCGTCGACATGCTCCCGAACGAGACTTTTGACGAAATCGGAAAATTCTTTGTCCGGGGAGACGCCCGCGTCGGTTCCGTTTTCGGCGCCCGCTTCGGTTCCCTTTTCGGTTTCGTCGGTCGAATCGGAATCCCCGTCGGCGGATTCCCCTTCGATTCGGTAGCTCATCGCGTAAACCCTTCCGAAGGGCGCGGAGTAGGCTTTGTAGGATTTCAAAGCGTAGTTTCCGTCGGGACCCGCGGGCTCGTCCGGATCTTTGTCGGGCGCCCGGGATCCGTCGTCGTCGGGATCGTCCCGGCGTTTGCCCTTTCTTTCGAACTGACTTCCGAGAATGCGGCGAAAGTGATAATTGATCCTTTCGAGTTCTCCGCCCTCGGAGTCGAACGCGCCGACGGCGTCGCGGCCCGACGAGAAAAATTCATGCGCGAGGAAAATTTCCGCCCTGAAAAGGACGGTGAAAATAAAATGCTCTTCGCCGTTGAAAATTTCTTTCTTGACGAGTCGATCCAAAAGATTCAGAAACAATCGAAAGTCTTTTGTCCTGGCGGAATCGAAAATGGCCGAAACCGCGCATTCCCACACCCCCGGATTCGGGCCGGATTTGTAAGCTTTCGACAACGCTTTCAACAACTCGACCGTTTCCGTCGATTTGAGATCGGGTAAAAATTCATCGAAGATTCTTGAAATTTGATAAGCTTCGGCGGCGCTGTAGAGATTGGGGACGAGTAAGGGCGAGAAGGCTTTTCTCGCTCCCAACGCGACGATTTCCTCCTTGGCGTTTTTGATTTCCCCCACGGCCATTTTCGCTATCAAACGCGCGAACTTCAAGGGAAAGGAGCATTTCCTGACATAAAGCTCGTCGTCGGAATCGTTCAATTGACGTTCCAGGGTTTCCAAAAAGACATCCAACGAAGCCCTGTTGCTTTTGCCGCCCAGAATCAAGATTTTTTCAAAGAACGAATACGGCGAAAGTTCGGTTATCGGCATTTCCGCGAATTCTTTCAAGGCTTTGGCCACGAGTCTCTGGCCATCCGCGGTCGCGGAATATTCCCGGGTCGCGTATCCGAGCGCCGTGTCGATGACGCCGTGGTGAACTTTCAAGGTCTTTCGCTCTTCTTTCAAAATCGGATCCTTGATTTTGGCGAAGACCCATTCCATGATTTCGAAACCGAGGTCGCGTTCCCGGGCGAGCTCGACGATGATCCCGAGGCAATCCAAATACTTCTCGGAGGTTTCCTTCGACAGGGGCAGGTTTTGGAAGGTTTCGACGAATTGTTCGATCAAATCGGAGTCTTGTTCGAGGAGCAAACCCAAGGCCGCCCGAAAGAACATGGTTTTTTCGATTAAGTTCGTCTCGTCTTTCTTCGCGAAAAAGGGTTTCAAAATCTGAAACATTCTCGTCGCGTGATCCCCGTCGTGCGATTTCAGGGCGAAAACGCAACCAATCATGTAATGTTTCAAATTCACCGAATCGAAGCCGTCGACGGTCGACATCAACGTGCCGGCCATGAAGTCGCTCAACGCCGTTTCGGGTTCCGGAATGTCCAAGCCGGTGGAAGTGTCCAATTTGTCCGGAGGATAAAGAAAAGCTTGGGAATAAGCGAGGCTTGCCCTCTTGTCCAAGAGCGCTCCGACGAGGCGGACGTCGGAGTGTTCCGTCAACGTTTTCAAACTTTTGGCGTCGGAGGTTCCGTCCAATATTTCAAAGGTTTCCGGCATGCGCGCTCCTCGTTCGCCATTCGCCAAAAAAAAGCCCGGAAGTCACGCGTCGCCGCGCCTCGAAAAGGACAAATCATGTTCCCCCGACCGTTTCGCCGCGACCGGACGAACCCCGGAACAATCGGGAACGGGCCTTTCGTCCGGAATGACCCGGGACGACCCGGAATGACCCGGAACGATCGGGATCCGACGGATTCAGGAATCGTCCGCCTTTTTGGCCACGACCAAAAGTCTCGAGCCCCAGAGTTTGTCGTGAATCAGTTCCGGGGTCAGCTGGGGAATCGTCTCCGGCGCGTCCCCGAGATAGGGGTCCTGAAAGTCCAGATGGTTGTATATGGTGCCCAGTTCGGTCAACACGGTTTCCATTTCCAGAATCTCGTAATCCAACGATTCCAAAAGGATTTTCATGGAAGAGGGATTGAAATGATTCAAATGGGAGTGACCGCCGAAAGTGTTCGATTTTTCGTGCAGGATGCGGGTCACCAAAGAGCCGGAGTTGGGTACCAATATAAGCAGAACGCCCCCGGAAGTCAACAGCTCGCGCGTGTTGGACAAGACGATTTTCGGCTCCGCCAGGTGCTCCAACACCTCCCAGAGAGTCACCATGTCGTAGGCGTTTTCCGAGAGGTCCGCCAGCTCCAGCGGCTTCACGATTACCTGATAACCTTCCGACTCCATTGTCTCGGCGCTCTCGACGTTAAGCTCGAGCGCGGTGGTCTTCCAGCCCCTGCCGTCGGCCAGGCGGATGAAGGTTCCGGTGCCGGCGCCCACGTCGAGGAGGGTCCCGGGGAGCTCGCCGGGCGCGTGGGAAGACGCCAGCTCCAGGCCGTAGGCGAATTTGAGTTTGTCCATGTCCGTTTGGGGACCGGTCCGGAGGACGGCGTTCCAGGCCATCTCCTCGCGCCAGTACTTAATCATTATCTCGTCCCGGAGGATGAGGCTCACGTAGATGAGTCCGCAGGAGGGACAGCGCACGTGCCTGAAGCCGTCCTTTATGAACAGGCCCTCCCCCGGGGGCGCCCCGCAGACGGGACAGTTGCGGGGGCGCGTGAGCTCTTGGCGGATGAGGTTGGTCTCCGGGTCGATGAAGGCCTGAAAGGGGTTCACGGGTTTCGAGTTCCTCCCGGTGTCCCTGTTGAACTTGGAGGTGCCGTGCACCAATGACCCGTCGAAGGCGTTTTTTCGTTCGAGACGCGAATACTTGTCGTTTAGCCAATCCGGACTTAAAGCCATGCGCGTGACTCCTGCGGAAATTATGAGGTCCGGGGACGGCCCCTCTCGCGTCGTCCCCGGAAAACGGGCGGGCGGTTCGGTCCGATGTCCGGTCGAACGGGGATCGCGCCGATTCGGGGCCGTCCCTTCGACCCCGCCGCGAACGGTCCGGGCGCGGTCCCGCGAAAAGGCCGGTTTCCCGGGGCTTCGAAACATCGGATGCGCCATTATACAGAAAAAGCCGGGTTTAATCGACCGCCGCGGCCGGAGCCCGCCCGGACCCCGGCTTTTTCGGGCGCCCGTTTTTTGACGCGGCCGGGAACCCGCGAACAATCGGGGGGGGTTTTCGCCGTCCCCTCGGCTCCCCCTCCCCCCGGGGGGCGATCCCCCCTTGGTTTCCGATTCGGGGTTTTACGATCGCCAATGAATCGTCATGATTTTTTGACGTTATCGAAAATCGTCGAAACGCGCGGGCCCGGAATCCGGCGTTTTTCGGAGGGGTGTCGTTTTCGGGGGAAAAATTCAAGGGGAATTCCCCGGAGCGGCTGAAAGTGTTTTTCCA
>JAITKT010000071.1 GCA_031278225.1 Deltaproteobacteria bacterium | reverse complement strand
TGGCCCTTATCTCCGGGGTGTTGGTGCGGATCACCATGCCGTCTTCCGGCTTCGCGGAACAGGCGAACACGAGTCCCCTCCCCTCCACTTCCACCACGCACATGCGGCAGGCGCCGTAGACGCTTATCTCGGAATGGTAACAAAAGGTCGGGAGCTCTATGCCGCTCTTGCGGATGAGTTCGAGGAGGTTCTTCTCCCCCTCGCGGACGGTGACCATCCCGTCCACGGTAACGGTGACGTCGTTCATGGTTCACCCCCTCACTATGGCGTCGAATTTGCAATTGTCGACGCAGACCCCGCACTTCACGCATTTGTCCTTGTCGATGTGGTACGGTTTCTTCTTTTCGCCGCTGATGGCCTCCACCGGGCATTTTCTCGCGCAGAGGCCGCAGCCCTTGCAGAGGTCCTCCGCGATGACGTATTTCATCAGGGCCTCGCAGCCGTTGACCGGGCACTTTTTGTCGTGAACGTGGGCGTCGTACTCCTTTTTGAAATATTTCAGGGTCGAGAGGACCGGATTGGGAGCCGTCTTTCCGAGACCGCAGAGGGAACCCTTCTTGACGGCGTAAGCCACTTCCTCCAGGAGGCTTATGGTCTCGTCGGTCGCGACCCCGCCCACGATGTCGTCCAAGAGGGCCAGCATCTGGCGGGTGCCTTCCCGGCAGACTATGCACTTCCCGCAACTCTCGTTTTGGGTGAACTGGATGAAAAACCTCGCGATCTGAACCATGCAGGTGTTTTGGTTCATGACCACGAGTCCCCCGGACCCGACCATGGCCCCCACGGACTGGAGGTTGTCGTAGTCGAGGGGCAGGTCCAGAAATTCCTGGGTCAGGCAACCCCCCGAGGGGCCCCCTATCTGCACGGCCTTGAAGTCGCAGCCGCGGAGGTTCCCGTCGTCGTCCACCACGCCGCCCCCGATGTGCTCCACTATCTCCCGGAGCGTCACCCCGAAGGGCACTTCGATTAAACCGGTGTTGGCCACGTGGCCGGTCAGGGCGAAGGTCTTGGTGCCCTTGGCGTTGGCCGTCCCCAGTTTCCCGTATTCCCCCGCCCCCATGGAGAGCACCACCGGAACGGTCGCGAGGGTTTCCACGTTGTTTATGAGGGTGGGTTTCCCGAAGAGGCCGCTCTCCGCCGGGAAGGGGGGTTTCAAAGTGGGCATGCCCCTCCGGCCCTCGATCGAGGCGATGAGCGCGGTTTCCTCCCCGCACACGAAGGCCCCCGCCCCCTCCATGACCTTTATCCCGAAATTCATGTCCGACCCGAAGATCCCGTCCCCCAGGATCCCCGCCTTCTCCGCGGCCTCGATCGCGAAGCGCAGGCGCTTCACGGCCAGGGGGTACTCCATGCGCACGTAGATGTGCCCCTGGGTGGCGCCTATGGCCTTGGCGGCTATGATCATCCCCTCCAGGACCGCGTGGGGGTTTCCCTCCATGACGCAGCGGTCCATGAAGGCCCCGGGGTCGCCCTCGTCGCCGTTGCAGATGACGTACTTGACCGCGCTCTCGCGGACCCTCGTGAGCTCCCATTTCTTCCCCGTGGGAAAGCCGCCCCCGCCCCTCCCCCGGAGACCGGAGGCGAGGATTTCGTCGCAGATCTCCTTGTCCGTCATGCCGAGGACCGCTTTCCGGGCCATGAAATAGCCGCCCGCGGCCACGTAGGCGTCGAGGTCGGTCGCGTCGAGGCTCCCGCACTGCTTCAGGAGAAGCCTCGTCTGCTTGTGGTAAAAGGGGATGGCGTGGGCCTCTTTCACGGGCTCGTCGCCGTCGGGCGTCCTGTAGAGAAGCCTCTCCACCGCCTCGCCCCCGACGAGGGTTTTGGTCACGATCTCTTCCACGTCTTCCGCTTTGACCTTGGTGTACAGGATGTCCTGGGGCTCAATCGTCACCAGGGGACCCATCTGACAGAAACCCTGACAGCCCGTCGCGGACATCAGGACGTCCCCGTCCTCCTTTTTCAAGGCCACGTCGGCCTTGATGCCCCTGGATTTGGCGATCTCGACGAAGGCCTCGTAGACTTTCATGGAACCGTTGGCCATGCAGCCGGTTCCCGCGCAGACGATCACCCTGTTTTTGTAGCCTTTGGTTTGGTCCTCGTACCGTTTCCGGGTCTCTTCCAAATCGATGACCGCGTTCGCGGCGTTCGGCGCGTCGTTGGGGGTTGGGTTATTCGGCATTGGCTTTGATGGCCTCCCTTATGTCGTTCAGAAGCTTCAGCGTCTTGTCCTTGTCCATGGCCCCGTGGACGTCCTCGTTCACGACCAGGACCGGCGCGAGACCGCAGGCCCCCAGACAGGCGACCATCTCAAGGGTGAAGTTCATGTCCGGGGTGGTCTTTTTCTCGTCGGTCAGCTTCAACTCCTTCTGAATGGTCTTGATGATGTCGGAAGACTTCTTGACGTGGCACGCGGTTCCGTCGCACACCCTTATGACGTACTTCCCCTTGGGCTCCAGGGTGAAATGCGCGTAAAAGGTCGCGGCCCCGAAGACCTGCCCCGGGGAAATGCCCAGGGCCGTGGCCACGTAGGTCATTATGTCCTCCGGGAGATAGGAGTATTCCGCCTGAATCTCCTGCAAAATGGCTATTAGCATGTGGGGGTCGTGCCCGTACTTGTCCAGGATGTAACACACCTTGTCGAACTTGGTGCTGAAGGCCTGACTGCTTGTCATGTTTCTCTCTTTCGCGCGTCGCGTCCCCGGGGGACGGCTGACCGAAAAGCCAAAAAATCGAAATGACTCGTGAAAATCGTCCGCGAACGGAAAATCGAATCGAACCCCGAAAAGGCCGTTCGCCCGATTCGTCGAAAAACCCGGCGAAAACCGCCCCGAATGAATTCGCGCGGGCGGTCACCGGCGCTTTCCCGCCGCGCGGCGCGAGAGGCGGGCGGGGAGCGGGAGGGAAGCGGGCGGGGAATTGTCGGAGAAATTGCCCGGCTCCCCGTTGACCGCGGGTAACCGCGGGCGATCCGGAACCGCCCGGAAATTTTTTAAAATCGTCATGACGATTTCGCGAAAACCGCCCGAAAAAATTTCCCCGAAAAAAAGACGCAAGAATCCTCTCCGCGTAAAAAGCGGCTCTTTAAAAAATCAAAAAGTGTCGGACGTTCGCGGCCCCCGAAAGGGCCTGCCTGTTTTTTGTTTTTCCTCCGAAAATCGTCCCCGGATTTAAAAATTCAAGGGACCGGCCGGGGGCGGAAAAGCCCCGGGGGACCGGACGTCTCGCGGGAGTTTTAAACGGGGAATGTCTCAAAAACGCTCTTAAAAGAGCCCCCGTCGTCTCGCGAGCGAAAGGTTCGCGGACCGGACGGCGTCCGGTCGTTTTTCGCTCAAAAAGACCAAAACCCAAGTGATTCCCGCGAAAAGAATTTGTCCCATGAATTTCTTTATCAGACGGTGGGTGATTTGTCAACAAACTTTCCGATTATTCGATGTCTTTCGACGTAACTTTATGAAATACGATGCTTTTTTGAAAAAAACGGTAAATATTCCCCTTTTTTCGATTTTTCGCGGGTTTTTTTCGAAAACGCGTCCCGCTCCCCGGAAGACTTCGCCGACACGCGCTTGAATCACCGATTTATCGACGCTTCCCCCTCACCTTAACCTCGCCTTAAGCTCGCCTTAAGCCGCCTCCCCGACCTCCGGGTTTTTTTCCGCCGCCCGCGCCCGAACCCGCGCCCGAACCCGC
>JAITKT010000465.1 GCA_031278225.1 Deltaproteobacteria bacterium | reverse complement strand
CCTTCTCGAAATTGTCCGTGTAGAAGTCGCCCAGATAGGTCCCCGGATCGTCGGCTATGGACAGGGGATTGATGAAGTTGAAGGGACTCATGACTCGGCACCTTCGGGCGCGGCCGGCGGGGTCGGGGCGGCGGGGGGCGGGGGCGGAAAATCCCGGTCCGGGGAGACCGGGACGCCCGGTCCGAAAAAGTCGAGTTTCGCGAGGGAGGCCAAGGCCTCCGGCTTTTTCCGGAGGGGGGGCGGACCCGGGAAGTCCGAGGGGAGGAGGAGGGGAACGAGGTTGGGATTGCCGTCGAAAACGATCCCGTAAAAATCGAAGGCCTCCCTCTCGTGCCACTCGGCCCCCTGGAAGACGGACCAGAGGCTCGGGATCTCGGGTTTTTCCTTGTCCCGCAAAAGAACCCTCAGGGCCAGACGGAAGTGCTCCCCGAAGGTGTCGAAGACGTAGGTCAGTAGAAAACCCTCGACAAACTCCGCGGCCGTTATGAAAAGGAGACTGAAGCCCCCGCGTTTGAGCTCTTCGGCGGCTTCCGCGAGCTTCTCCGGGGGAATCGCGGCGGAAACGGCGAGACCGGTCTTTTTCGGGTCGGGCGTCGTGACGCGCGAGGCTCCCATGTCCCCCAGGGCGGAAACCCAGGCGTCGAGGGAAATCGCGGCCGGGGTCGTTGTCGGTGACGTCATGACTTGATTACCTCGGATTTCGGCCACCACCTGAAACCCATGATCTTTTCCTGGATGGTGAAAAGGCCTTCCAGGATGGCCTCGGGTCTCGGGGGGCAACCGGGCACGTAAACGTCCACGGGTATCAGTTTGTCCACGCCTTCCACTATTCCGTACTGGCCGTCGAACTTGAAGGGCCCCCCGGAAATGGAGCAGTTGCCGCAGGCCAAAACGTATTTGGGGGCCGGCATCTGCTCGTAGAGGCGCACCACCGCGGGTCCCATTTTTTTGTTCACGGTCCCCGTCACCATCATGAGGTCCGCCTGACGAATGGAGGGCCTGAAGACCTCGGAGCCGAAGCGGGAGATGTCGAACCTGGCCATGGAAACGGACATCATCTCGATGGCGCAGCAGGCGAGGCCGAAGGTGACGGGCCAGACGGAGAGGGACCTGTTGAGATCGAAGAACCAGTTCACCGGTCTCAGGTTGATTATGGGGGGAAGGAGCTCCGACAGGGCCGGGGCCACCTCCCCCCGGGGAACGGCGGCGGTCCCTTCTAGAGTTCGAGTCGTTTCGGCCACGAGAACACCCCTTTGGCGATGAAGTAGATCACGGCGAGAAGGACGAAGAAGAGAAAATAGCTGAGCTCGACCAAGGGGAAGAGACCGCCCATTTGGCGGTAAGCCACCCCCACCGGGAAGAGATACAACACGTCCACGTCGAAGGCTATGAATATCAGGGCGTAGATGTGATAGTTGAATCCGAAGGAGTCCCAGGCCCTCCCGGCGGGATTGACCCCGCACTCGTAAGGCATGCGGTAGTCACCGCCCCGGGTCCGGGGAGCTATGAGCCCCGCTATGACCAGGGGGGAGGCGGCGAAAATGAGCGCCGCCACTATGAAAACTATTATGGCGAAGTGCAGAGTGTCGAAGACCATGGTCCCACCCCGGAATGACTGTAGGGTTCCAAACGAAAAACGTTTCCGAAAGTCCCCGCGAAAGGGGACGGGACAAAAAAAAGCGAACGCGCCGCCGGCGTCGGAGCGCCGTCCCGGATTCGGTTTTCAGGGGGAAAGTCGATAGAACGCCCGGCGTCCCCCGCCCGAGGGCGCGGGGTATCGGGAAGGAGGCGAAACGGGGAAAAGCGGCGGCTTCGCGCTAGAAGGGGCGAACGCCGCGAGCGAACGCGAATACGTGAGAAGGCGCGAGAGAAGGCGATGGGATGACGAAAAGGATCGGTTTCCCCGCCAAATTCAACCGGTCGCGAAAAAAAACGAGAAGCGGCGGGGTGTTTGCGTGGTCTTGTTAAGGTCTAGACTCTAATAAAAATCTTAATTATTGTCAAGCGAATTTCCCGACGGAAGGGCAATCCCCCGTGTTTCCCGCCCTTTCGGGGCGTCCGTTCGCTCGTCGTTTTCGCGAAAACGGGTGCCTCTTTCGCCCGGCGGGCGAATTTAAGCCCCATCATACGTATATATATAATGAGTTAAAATTTTCATAAATATTGGATTAAGAAATATTCAAAGAAACAATGTCCGAAAAAAGAGAATCATGTTTTCCCCGGGCCTCGCGGGACGCGCGGGCCCCCGGGAAAGCCGCCGCGCGGTCCGGGTATTTTACCCGCGCGGTCCCCGGGCCCGACGACGGGCGAAGCCCCTTGGCTTTTTTTTAGAAAACGCCGTTTTTTTTTCCGGGGTTCGAAGTTCGACGAAAAATTTTTCGAAACGCCGCGAATCCGGAAAGCATCATACCTGATTCCGGCGAAATTTTCCGGTTCCCGAAAGAGGCGGGGCTCCGACTTTTTCAAAGGCCGGGCCGAAACGACGCCGGAAAAACGAATCCCCGCCAAAAAGACGGTCGTGCCCGATGGTCTCGCGGCGGGCGTGGCGGCGGCCTTCCCGACGGTCCGCTCGGAAGGGGAGGGAGAGCCGGTCTTCGAAGAGAAGAAAAAAACGGACCGCGCTTTTTTCGGGGCGCCCGTTCGGGGATCGGCCCGGAAATCGGCTCCGGGATCGGTTCGGGGTTCGGTTCGGGGATCGGTTCGGGTATCTGTTCGGATGACGACGCCGTCAGGAATTGTTTTCCCGCGCCGAGCCGCCGGAAAAAATTGTCGCTGGGAATTTTAACCCTCTCGGGGGCGATTCTTTGACGTTTTTCGACATTCTCTTTCCCCGGGCTTCGCGATTTCGGAAAGGTCAGGGGCCGGACCGGGGCGAAAAGCCGTTTCGCGGGCGCCCCCCGGGTCCGTCCGGCGCGTCAAAAACGGCTCCCGGGTAAAAACGGCGCCCGCGGGGTCCCGAAAAACGCGGCCGAAAAGCACCCCCGAACCGGCGGCCGACCCGACCCCCCGGAAAACCGGGTCCCCCCGGCCCTCCCCGGGGAAAACACACCCCCCCTCTTGTGATATAATGGACCGACGCGTCGGGCCGAATTCCCATCGGGGCGAAACGTCATGATTTTGACGGATTTTCGCCTCATCGGAGGGCCGTTTTTTCCGTTTCGAGGAGGTAAACTTGACAGAGACCGAAGACACCTTTCTGGCCCTGGACATAGGCGGCACCAACGTCAAAAGCGGCCTCGTGACCAGGGGAGGGGAGCTCAAAAAACACGACAGTTTCCCCACTTCCGACGGGAAAAGCCCCGCTCATCTGATAGAGCTCATAGCGCGAAACCTCAAAAAACTCTGGAACGAGTCCGCGAGCGACGGACGACCCAAGGCCCTGGCCATAGGCGCCCCGGGTTGGATAAAGCCCAAAGAGGGCATCGTCGTCATGGCCCCCAACATCCCGGGCTGGAGGGACCTTCCCATCACGAGGCTCATGAGCCAGGCCCTGGACATTCCGGCGGTCCTGGAAAACGACGCCAACCTCTACGCTTTGGGGGAATGGTCGAAAGGAGCGGGACAAGGCCGCGACAACCAGATAACCCTGACCCTGGGGACCGGCGTGGGCGGGGGCCTCATTCTGGACGGAAAGATCTGGAACGGTTCCTTCACCAGCGCCGCCGAGGTCGGGCACATCCCCCTGGTCGGAAACCCCCGGGTCTGCGGCTGCGGAAGGGTGGGTTGCCTCGAAACCGTGGCCTCCGCCCTGGGCATGGCGTCCATAATGAAGGAAAGAATCGCGGCGGGTCATGAAACCCTCCACCGGGGCGACCCGAACAAAATCGATTCGAAGATCATGATGGAACTGGCCGGGAAAAAAGACCCGCTCTCCCTCCGAATTTTCCGGGAAGCGGGGGAGGCCATGGGTTACGTTTTGAGTTTCGTCTTCAACCTCCTGGGTCTCGAGACCGCCGTCATAGGGGGCGGGGGAGCCGGGGCCTTCGAGTTCATGGAAGAGTCCATGACGGAAATCCTGGAGCGGCACGTGGTGACGGCCGTGATGAGCGAGATTGCCGTGGTCAGGGGCGCCCTCGGGGGAAACGCCCCCCTGATCGGGGCCGCCGCCCTCCTGAACGCCTGCGGCCACTGACCCCCCTTGGATTTCGGAACGGGAAAAACAATTTTTCGGGGCGAATCGTCCCATGTCGGACGGGACCGCCCCAAAAACCGAAAAGCAGGTGACCCCATGCCCTTGGATCCTTTGCGCGGAAAACCCGCCCCGCCCGACAGAATCGTCAACGTCGCGAAAGTCGTGAGCGACTACTACACCCTCCCGCCCAAGGCGCCCGTCTCCTTCGGGACCTCGGGACACAGGGGGGGAGCCTCCCGGGGATCCTTCAACGAGGCGCACGTGGCCGCCATCACCGCCGCCGCGATCGAATACCGGCGGATGAAGGGCCACGGCGGCCCCCTCTTCATGGGTCACGACACCCACGCCCTCTCCGAGCCCGCCTGGAGGACGGCCCTGGGGGTCCTCGCGGGACAAAACGTGCCGACCGTCATAAACGCCAACGGGGAGTATTCCCCCACCCCGGTCATATCGTTCATGATTCTGGAGCACAACAAAAAACACCCCGACTCCCTCGCGGACGGCCTCATCATCACCCCCAGCCACAACCCCCCGGACGACGGGGGCATAAAATACAACCCGCCCCACGGGGGACCCGCCGACGTCGACGCGACGGGCTGGATCGAGAAGAGGGCCGCGGAACTCATGGATTCTTACGGCATCGGCGAGTTCAAGAAGGTTTCCCTCGAGAAAACCCTGGCCTCGGACCCGGTGACCGTCATGGATTTCGTGAGGCCCTTCGTCAAGGGTTTGGGCGAGATAATCGATTTTCCGGTCATTAAATCCGCGGGCCTGAAACTCGCCGCCGACCCCCTGGGGGGTTCCGGGGCGCGTTACTGGGAACCCGTGGCCGAGGAGTACGGGATAGACATAACCGTCGTGAACCCCAGAGTGGACCCGAGCTTCTCCTTCATGACCCTCGACGGGGACGGGGCCATCCGCATGGACTGCTCCTCCCCCTACGCCATGGCGAACCTCCTCGAGCATTCCAAAGGTTTCGATCTCGCCTTCGGAAACGACCCGGACTTCGATCGCCACGGCATAGTCTCGGACGGGGTCCTCATGAACCCCAACCACTTCCTCGCGACCGCCATCCACTACCTTTTGAACAACCGTCCGAATTGGAACAAGACCGGGAAAATCGGAAAAACTTTGGTCTCTTCCTGTCTCATCGACAGGGTGACCAGGGGACTCGGGAGGGAAATCTACGAGACCCCCGTGGGATTCAAGTGGTTCGTTCCCGGTCTTTTGAGCGGGGATCTCCTCTTCGGGGGCGAGGAATCCGCCGGGGCCTCCTTCGCCCGCAAGGACGGAACCCACTGGACCACGGACAAGGACGGCTTCTGCATGGCTCTCCTCGCGGCCGAGATCATGGCCAAGACGGGGAAATCCCCCCTGGCTCTTTCCGAAAGTCTCGCGGAGAAGTACGGTGCCACCGACTACGAGCGCCTGGACTCG
>JAITKT010000193.1 GCA_031278225.1 Deltaproteobacteria bacterium | reverse complement strand
GACGGAAAACTCACCGAACCCCTGGAGCTGGTCGTGATTGACGTCCCGGAGGAGCACATAGGGGTCGTGAGCGAAAAGCTCTCGGTCCGCAGGGGAAAGATTGTGAAACTCACGAACCACGGAAAGGGCCGGGCGAGAATCGAAATCCACGCCCCGACCCGGGGCCTCATAGGCTACAGGAGCCAGTTTCTGACCGACACCAGGGGCACGGGGATCATGAACGCCGTGAATCACGGCCGCATTCCGTATTCGGGCCCCATCAAGGGCCGCGCCAACGGGGCCCTCGTCTCGGACAGGGCCGGGGCCGCCGTCACCTACGCCCTCTACCATCTCCAGCCCCGGGGCCAGATCTTCGCGAGCCCGGGGGATCCCGTTTACCCGGGCCTCATCGTGGGGGAAAACTCCCGTCCCGAGGACATTTGGGTGAACGTCTGCAAGGAGAAAAAGCTCACGAACATAAGGGCCAGCGGCTCGGACGAGGCCCTGCGCCTCACCCCCCCGAGGAAGTTTTCCCTCGAGGACGCCATAAGCTACATAAGGGAGGACGAGGTCCTGGAGGTGACCCCCGCGTCCCTGCGTCTGAGGAAAAAACAGCTCTCCCCCAAACGGTGAGGGGGGAAAAGGACGAGGCGGCCCGAACCCTCCCGTCCTCTCCGAATCCCCCCGAACCCGCCCGGGTTCCGGAGGAATCCGTTGTTTTTTCCCCGGGTTCCCGGGGATTTTTTCCCGCTTCGGCTTGGCTCCCGCGCCGCGTTTCCGGTAAAATGAAATTTGATTCACGAGCCCATCCGTCCGCCGAAACGCGCGACGCGCCGGGGAACCGACCCCCGCGCCGCGGCCAAACACCCGCCCCGCTTTCGAATCCCGGCCCTTTTCCCGCGCCGCCTTTCCCTTTGTCCGCCGGGCCCCGGCCGGGGGTTTCGGGGCGAATTTCGGGAAGATTTCGCCCGAATCCGCGCCGGCGATTCGGCCGCCAATCGGGCGGGACACGCCCCGGGGGTTTTGATGACAGAGCTTTACAACATTCTTTCGGAAAACATGATACAGCTCGCGGTGGGGGCCTTTCTCCTCGCGGGCCTTTATCTGGTGTACAAGAGAGTCAAGAAAAAGAGTCTCAGCCATCCCGAGTTCGCCGAACAGGCGGCCAAGGAGGCCAACAAGGCCAAATGGGAAGCCTTGGACAGGGCCGGGCTCGCGCCCGACGGCAACACCGGTCCGGCGCCCCCCCTTGACCGGAAGGCCGCGGCCAAGGCCGCGAAAGAGGCCGGGGCCAGGGCCAAACTGATGGCCAAAGAGGCGGAAAAGAAGGCCAAACTCGACGCGAAGCTGGCCGCCGTCAAGGCCAGGGAGAGGGCCAAGGCCGTCAAGAAGGGACTGATTCCCCCGGATTCGGACGATTTCCCCGAGGGCGTCCCCGCGCCCATGGTCTTCGGCCCCGGAACGCCCGGCGGACAGCCCGGACCCTTCGGACCCCCGGGCGGACCACCCGGCCCCCGCGGACCATTCGATCCCGGCGGTCCCGCGCCTTGGCAAAATCAGCCCCCCTCCGGTCCCCCCGGTCGGGCCCCGGCCCCGACGGGTTTCGACAGGGTCGGTCCGGAGGCCATGTTCGCCGAATTCGCCTCCCAGGCCGAGGAGGGCTTCGGGCAGGCCCCGCCGTCCCCCCGCGGGTCCGGGCCCTTCCCGCCCCAGGGGCCCCCCGATTTCGGCGCCCGGAACCCCTTCGAACGGGCCGCTCCGGTCGCGCCCTTCGACCCGACCAAAGCGGCTCCCCCGGGACCGGGCCACCAAGCGCCGCCGGCCCCTTTTTCGCCCTTTCCCCCCCAAAACCAAGCCCAAGCCCCGGCTCCCCCGGCCTTCGCCCCGGCCCCCCAACCGTTCGCGCCCGCCCCCGGGCCCGCGCCCAAGCCCTTCGAGCCCCAGAAGCCCTTTTCGGCCGCGCCCCTGGCCCAGGCCCCGGCGGCCCCTTTCCAGCCGAGCACCTTCAGGGCCACGGAGCTGAAGGCGGTGCCTTTCCCGGAGCGGGACGAGGCGCCGGTCAGGGAGATCCCCCCGGCCCCGGCTTCACCGCCCCCGGCTCCCCCGGCTCCCCGCGACGAGAGGCAGTCCTTTCCCCTTTCCAAACCCCAGGTGGCGGCGACCGCGCTTCCCGTCGCGGAGGAAATCGAACCGGGGCCCCTTCCCCCGGAGCCCGGGGTCTCGGCGTCCCCGCCCGCCCCGGAGTTCGCGGCCGCGGCTCCCGGAAGGACCCCCGGACCGGCCTTCGCGGGGCAGACCAGGATGGCCGCCCCCATAAACATAGACCAGACCCAGATGCCCAAGTCCATGAAGAAGCCGGGAAAGGGCGACAAAAAGACCGTCACCATCCAGGACCTGGACGTGGATTACGAGAAGACCTCCTTCATGACCCCTTTGGAGATCGTTTATTACAAACTTCTCCGGGGAGCCCTGAAGCAATATCTCATTTTCCCCAGGGTCACCACCAAGGCGGTCGTCAAGGCCACTTCCCCCGACGCCGAGCATCAGAAGATAGCCGACAACGTCTTGAATTCGACCAATTTGAGTTTCATAGTCTGCGACGTGAGGCTCAACATCCGGGCCATAGTGGAGATAGTCGACGAAAACGAGATCCCCACCAACAAGGACAAGGCCAGGGACTACATTTTGAAAAAAGCCGGTTGCCTGTTGGTGCGTTTCTACAGCGGCGACAAACCCCCGGACGCGGAGACGCTCAAGGTGAGGATCATGGGTTCCCGGTGAGGGAACGCGTCGGTTCGAAAACCGCCGGACCCGTCCCGCCGCCGCGGGTTCGAGTCGCCCGGGCGTTTCGAGAAAGCTTCGAAAAAGCTTGACCGCGGCTTCGCCGGATTTTTCGAAATCTTCGAAAAAGCTTCCTAAAATTCGCCAATCCTTCGACAATCGGTCGCTCGGCGGGTCTTCGTCGGCGGGGACCCGCGGGGGAAAGCCGCGGCCGCGGGACGGAAAAACCCCCCTCGGGTGCGCTTCCGCCGAAACCCGCGAAGCCCTCTTACCCCGAAGGGATTCTTTGTCGTTTCCCGCGCGCGGGGCGCGTCCGGTGCCCGGGGCGTCCCTTTGAAATCGCGTTGACAAGAAAAGCCCGGTTTTTTATACTTTATCCGCGGATTCGCGGGATCGCGGGATCGCCCCGGGATTCCGCCCGATTCGGTTTTCGGGAAAAACGCCCCGCGCGGGCGGTTGTTTTTTCGTCGGCCGCGGGAGCGCGGACGCCCTCGGGGGCTTTTCGCGACGCGGTTTTCGAGCCTCCCAGAACGCGCGTCCCCCCGAAAAGTCAAAACGACGGGCGGACGATTGGAAATTTCCCCGAAAAAATTTCCGCCTTTGTTTTCTCCCTCGCGGCGCGGGATATATATCTCAGGCCCCGCGTTTTTTCGGGGAACGCGGCGACGGTCGAAAACGGAAAACGCGCGGGACGCGAATCCGCGCGGGCCGGAAAACGGGATTTTTCGATTCCGGCCCAAAACCGCGCCTTCGCGGCTCCGTCGGGGCCCGCGGGCCAAAGTTCGAAGCGCGTTTTGACCAATATGTCCGCAATTTGATTATTTTATGTTTTTTTCATGAATAATCACCTCTTCGTTTCCCCCCGACCCCGTCTTTCGGCGCTTGACCTTTCGCCTTCCGGTGCTTATCTTTGTTAACGGCGTCGCTTTTGTCCCGAAAGCGCCCGAAGCCCGGGGACATTCGGCCGGCCTTTCTTGTTTTTCCCCCCGCGTCGCGCGCGTTTTATCGAAGACGTTTTCGGACTTTTCCGGGTTTCCCGCGATTCGCGGGGCTTTATTTTCAAGTAACCTCGTTCGGAGGCGCGCATGTCCGAGTTCACGGTGGATGATCGCAGAATCTTTTCCAAAGACGGCACCCTCAAAACAAAAAAGGAAGAGGGGGAGCCGACCGGGGAAAAGCCCGCGACCGGGCCTTCCCCCGAGGCCCCGGAGGCCCGGGAATCCGCGGAATCCGCGGAAACCGGCGAAAAGACTTCCGGGGAACGAGAGTCCGGGAAGTCCGGCAAGGGTTCCGGGGACGCCCGGGGAGCCTTCAACGCGGAGGACTTCGCCCAAGGGTTTTTTTCGACCCTGACTTCCCTCTTCATAGGCTTCGCCACCTCGGCCATGAACCACATGGAAGAGGATTCCGGGGAAGAGGGCGGTCACAAAAGGGACCTCAAGGCCGCCAAGGTTTACATAGACCTTCTCGGGGTGTTGCAGGTCAAGACCAAGGGCAATCTGGACCCCGAGGAGGAGCAGCTCCTTTCGGCGCTCCTCTACGATTTGAGGATTAAGTACGTGAAACTCACCGCGTCGTGACGATCGACGCGTCCCCGGGACGTCCGCCCCGGGCGGGCCGAGTCGGGGCAAAAGGCCTTTTCGGGACGACGCGCGCGAACCCCGCGCGTTTACCGTTTTTCGGCGTTTTTCGAGCCCTTCCCCGCGGAGAAGCGTTGGCATCTCTTTTTTCGCGATCTCTCGAAAGGATTGTATTAAATGTGGAACATTTTCAGGCATAACATATCGCGCTTCCCGGTTTGTCTCGCGTTCGCCCTGGCCTTGGCCGTCTTTTCCCGGGACGGTCTCGCCCTCGCCCAGGGGGCGGCCCCGGCCCCCGCGGCCCCGG
>JAITKT010000329.1 GCA_031278225.1 Deltaproteobacteria bacterium | reverse complement strand
CGCGGCGATTCGGGTCGACTCGCGGCGATTTGGGGCGATTCGGGGCGATTCGGTTCGATTCGGATCGGTTCGGATTGATTCGGCTTCATCGGCCTTGGAAGCGCGAATCCGTTCGGCGCCCCGGCGGCCCGGGCGGAAAGGCCGCGCGCGACGCGGGGGCCCGCGAGGGCAGAGGGAATGATAACAGATTAACGCTCTTGACAGCAATACGAAAATCCGACATGATTAACGGGAGCACCCGCATCGGCCACTCCAAAAGCCCCCGCCCGACCAAACCCGCGCGTCCTTCCGGGGACGCCCGCGCGCGACCGCGAAACGGGGGGCCTTTCGAAGCGGGCCTGGGCGCGTCGCGAAACCCTCGGCCCCGGAGCCCCGCGACGGCTTGTTCATTGATGCCGGCGAAATGCCGGAATCGTCCGCGAACCCCCGAAATCGCCCGAAAACCCTTTTCGGGGAGAGAGAGCCCCCCGTTTTTCGGGACCTTCGGCGGGCGCGAAAGCGAGAGCCCCAAAAAACCTCCCGCGACCCTTGCCCGGCCCTCGCGGGGCCTTGGCCAAGCCGGGGCTTTGGCGTTCGTCCTCGCGGGACCCGGTTTTTTTTCGCGGTTTTTCACCCGAAAACATCTTCAGGAGGTGGATTTTTCATGATAGAGGATATAGAATCCAAACCGGATTGCATGCAGGAAGAAACCCAACTCATAACCGGCCCTTGTCCCGCGTGCGGGAAAGAACTGGAGTTTTTCTCCGTCCCGGAGCTGAGGAACGCTTCCCATTGTTACGAGTGCAAGGCACCCTTCGACCCCGCCGAATTCGCCAGAAAACTCGGCATTTCCATCTGACCCGGCTTCGGGGCCGACCCCAGGGATTTCCACGGAAGTCCCCCCGAAGCCCCGTGTCCGTCTCTTTTCTTTCCGACGCCGACCGGGGGCGACGCCTCCGGTCGGTCCAATCGCGAAAGCCAAAAAAAACGAAACGCTCGCGGCGGAGCCTCGCGGCCCCCGGTTCGCGGCCCCCCGCCACCCCCCCGGGGCGGAAACCCGTTTCATTCCCGTCTCTTCATCCACACTCACGCAATTCAAATCAAAGGCTGGAATTTTAATGTTTGGATCAAGCAAAAACAAACCGGGCAAGCAAGAATGGAACGCTTTTTTCGCCAACAACGTCGAAATAGAGGGTTCGCTCAGATTCACCGGGCTCTTGAACATTGACGGCAAACTCAAAGGCGCCATAGTGGCCAAGGGCATGCTGGTGACGGGCACCAACGCCGAGATCGAGGGGGACGTCTTCGTGGAGAATCTCATTCTGAGCGGATCCATAAAGGGAAACATCTACGCCTCGGGCGAGGTCCACCTGAACCAGACCGCCAAGGTGATAGGAAACATCAATTACAACACTTTGAGCATCATTCCCGGGGCGGTGCACGAGGGCAACAGCCACCTCTTCACCGAAGAGGAAAGGGTGGAGCTCCTGGAGAAGATCAAGCTCGAAAACAGGAACATAGACAAAGCGGAGCAGGCGCTCCCGGGCAAAGACAAGAAAGGCGCGGCGAAGATACCCCCGCCCAAAAAATCGAAGGAGCTTCCGGTCGTCGAACCCGTCGTCACCGGTCCCCTCGACGCGGGCGACGCCATTCCCAACATCAACATCGCGGCATCCTCTCAGTCGAAGTAGAAGCTCCCCTCTTTTCGTCCCCCCAAAAAGACGTTCCCGCGGTCGGCCCCCGCTCTCCGAGGAGTCAGGCCGACCGAAGGGAGAATCTCGCTTCGCGGTAGGCGGGGCGGATCTTTTTTTTCCCCCAGGAAAGTCAAATTCGGCGAAACACGTTCGAAAACCGCCTCTTCCGGGTTTTTCTTCGTCTCGACCCGTCGGACGAAGCGCCGAAAGGCCGGAAACACCGGAACCGAACGGCGGGCCGGCGCGCGAAGAATCGCGTCCGCCCGGGCATTGTCGGAAAAGGCATGACGTCCGGCGCGGGAACCCGAATTCGCCGTCGGCGGGTCGCGCGCGAACCGAAAGCGAAGAGCGCGAAAAACGTTCGCGAATGATTTTTCGCGTCGATCCCAAAACGCTGCGCGATGTTTGTCGGTGAGAACGGAGCGTCGCGGCGGTTTTTTGATTTTTCGCGTTTCAATCGGATTGGCCGCTTGATTGATTTTTGTCAAAATTTAACCTTGGCCGCGATTTTGCTTGGCGTTTAAAACAGCCAACGTTTTTTTTCATGAATTGAAATCGCGATTTTTATCGCCGGCGCGTCGGTTTTCGGAAAAACGATTCAAACGAACCGGAATCGCGTGACGGGCGACGTTTTTTCGAAGCGCGTTCGGGCGCCGCGGAGGCGAGCGATTCGCTCCGACGGGCGGGTTTCATCCCGTTTTCGAGTCTCGGGTCCAGGCGTTCGAAAAAGCGCGGGGCCGGAGGCGACGCGTTTTCAAGAGACGAGGTCGCCGAAATCGCGGTTTAAATCAAAGGCGGTCATTTCGCGGCGAAGACGCTTCGCGGCGTTCCCGCTTTTCTTTTGTTCCTTTTCGTTTTTTCCGGCGGGGCCGCCGCCCGGGAAGATGCCATGACGGTGGAATCCGTGACGGCAACGGTGAACGGGACCCTTCGGGAACCCATGGACGTTCCTTCCCCGCTGAACGTCATAACCGCCGGGGACATCGAAAGGGAGCCTCGCCAAAACATCGGGTGGACCAAGAACCCGCGAACCCTTCGCGCGACGGACGGGGTGAAATCGGTCGACAAAGACCGGGGGGTCAACGTTCCCCTCATCGATTCGAGCGAGGTCGAACGCGTCGGGATCATCAAGGGACCCGCCCCGGTCGCGCGCGGCTCCGAGGCCGGCGGCGGGGTCGG
>JAITKT010000326.1 GCA_031278225.1 Deltaproteobacteria bacterium | reverse complement strand
TCGCGCGCGCGCGCGAAAATTTCCCCTCTAAATCCCCGAATTGACCCGAAAATTGGCTCGCGAATTGCTCATAAGACGGCGCGGGCCGTTTTTTTCGGAAACCCGGCGAATGAGGCCGGTTTGGCGGGATCCCGGAAGCCGCGAAAGTCATTTTTGGGAACGGAGGTGCTCATGACGGACGATCCTCGCGAAAGAACGGAGAGCCTGAGCGCTCGACTGACCTTGATCGAAGAGAGGCGCGAAGCCCTGAACAACAAATACCTGGAACACCTGCGGGAGATGGGCCTGTTGGACGAGAACGAGGAAGAGGGGGCGGACAAGAAGAACCTGTCGTGAAAGGGGGGAAAGCCGCTCCCCGACGCCCGACGGCTCCCGAAATACCCCGAACTCGCCCGGACTCCCTTCGGAAAACCCGAACCGTCCCCCCGAACCGTCGGGCGCGGGACCATGGTGAGGGGTTTTCGGGAAACGGGTCCCCCCGCGAGGAGGGTCGTTCTCCGTCGCGTCGGGCGAGGGGGTCATTCCCCGAAATCCCCCTTTGACTCCCCCGGACCGGCTTTGAACCTTCGTCGGACTCACGTCGGACCCGCTCCGGACCCGCGGGGTAACCGTTCCGGAAGCGCCTCGCTCCCTTTTGCCTCTCCCTTTACCCCCGCTTGACCCGCGGGGGACGGTTTTCGGGGATTTTCGCCGCGGCCGGTCTTCCCTCTCCGCGCCGGGTCGGAGGTGCCGCCGTTATCTTCGCTCCCCCTTGGCGGGGAGCCGTTTTGTTTCGGGGGGATTTCGTCCCCCTTCGTCCCCCTTCGTTCCCCCTTCGTCCCCCGATGCCCGGTTTTGTCCGGCGCCGCGCTGCGGCTAAAGTCCGGGCGTCGACAAAGCGCGAAGAGGGGGGAGTCTTCGTCCCCCCGGGCGTCGAAGAGGTCCGGGGTCGGTGACGGACGACCCCGGCCGCGGCCGCCGACGGCTTCGGGAGAGCCGAAGAAACATTGACAAAGCGAATTTCCGTGTGTTATTAAACGTTGGATCGGGGGGGGCGGTTCCCAACGAAACGCTTTCCCCGGGCGAGCCTTTCCGTGAGCCAACTTAGCTCAGTTGGTAGAGCAGCTGATTCGTAATCAGCAGGTCGAGAGTTCGAGTCTCTTAGTTGGCTCCAGGCAAATGAAAACGCGTCGCGAATGACAAAATCAAAACCCCCGAGTCGGCTCCGGGAGCGGACTTCGGGGGTTTTTTTGTCCCGGCGGGCCGGGCGGACGGTCCGGTCGCGGGGTTCGGTTTCGCGAGGCGCGGCGGGCCGAGGCGGCGTCCGTTCCGACGGGAGCGGGGCGGGAGCGACCGCGGTCCCCGGGTTTTGGCTTTGACCCGGGTTCTCCCCGCGTTTTCGGGGTTTTCCGGGCGCGGTCCCTTTTGAGGGCGCGGCGCGGGCGGGTCGGGGGATCGGCGCGAAACGGCGCGTTGACAAAAGAAATTCGCGCGAATACAATGGAAAAAATTTTACGGGGTCTTAAAGGTTCGCTCCCGCGTTTTTCGGGAGGAACCGTTTTCGCGCGCGCGTCCGCGATTGTCCGATTATCGTCGAAAGAGCCATGAAATAAGGCTTAAACGCCAACGCCGCCATCCCTCCGCGTCACAATCGAACGCGGGAGCGGCGGATCGTCAAGGGGACGTCAATCGCGCGGGCGACTCGGAAAAATTTTCGTTTCTGATTATTCCGAGAACGAGACGAAAAATTTTTTCGTGTTTCCGCCGGGCGTTTTTCGACGGTCTCCCGCTCGATCGAAATTTCTTTCGGCGTCGTCAAACCGAGGGCGAACGGTTCGGCGCCGGAGCCGCGCCCGCCAAAAATAACGCCCCGAACCGGCGGCTGCCCTTCTTTCGCGAATTTCCGAAAAGTTTCCGATGTCGGACGCCCGCCCGCGGGAGGCCCTTCGGGAACGGGTGGGGAGAAGTCGTTTGTCCCGGTTTTCATCGGGAAACCGCGGTTGGCGATGGCCCGAATTCACGGGGTTCGCGGAAATGCCAACGCCGATTCCCGGTGGCCGGGTTTCGCGCGGCGGCGGTTCGCGGGGACGCGCGATTTTCTCATGATTTCTTTTTCGAGGAGCCGGCATGAAAAAGCGGACGACGGACGATGTCGGGAGGGCGCTGGCGGATCTCAGGGAGATTCTTCTGAAGAGGATGAGGGAGCACGGGATCGCGTCGACCGGGGTGCCGGACCTGACCGCGATGAGGCGCGACCACGCGAACCTCAAGGATTACGTGTTTTACAATCCCTCGCTGACCTTAATCGTCCAGGGCGCGACCCGTTCCGACCTGGGCGGCAGGGAATACGTTTACGGGGAAGGGGACGCGATGCTCGCGGCCACGGACGTCCCGGCCATCCTGCGTTATTCCGACATCTCGCCCAAAAAGCCTTTTTTGTCGGTGACGGTGGATTTCGATCGTCATCGGATCGGGACCGACCTCGAGCGCGCGGGAAAAGCGTTCCCCTTGACGAAGAAGCTCCGCAACCGTCCGAGAAACGCCGTGGAGATTCGGAAGGCGGATTACCCGACGGTCGACTTCTTCAGGAGATTCGCGGGCCTGCTCGGGAAAACCGATTGGGCGGATCTCTTTCTCCCCGCGTTCAGGGCGGAGTTGCGGGCCCTCCTCTTGACGGGTCCTTTCGGGGACGCGATTAAGGCGGTCACCTCGAAAGGAACCCCGACCAACAAGATGGCCCAAGCCATGTCCGTAATAAGGGCCGGTCGCGAGGGGCAGGTGGACATGGACGAAACGGCCGATTTGGTTGGCGCTGACCGGAACCGTTTCAATCGCGACTTCCGCGAGGTCACGAACATGTTTCCCGGGGTGTACCTGAAATACTGCTGTTTCTTCGAAGCCCGGCGCCTCATGTTCGAGGAGGGAAAGGACGTGAACACGGCGTCGCGGATGGTGGGATTCGAAAGCTCGTCGCAGTTCAACAAGGAATACAAAAAGAGATACGGCGTTCCCCCGCAGCGGGACGTGAACCGGATGCGTCTGGAGCGCGACGACCCCGAGACCGCGAACGCGCGGCCGTTTCCGGAAGAAGAAGACGACGACGAGGAATTCCTCTATGGTGACGGTTCCGGCGACGGTTTCCCGGACGCGGACGAAGGGACGGAAGACGGGGAAGACCCCGGGTCCGATTCGGAATACGATTCGGATGAAGACGACGAATGGGAAAACCACTGAGCCCGAACGGAGGCGGTTTTCGCGGGGCTTTCCCCGTCGAATCCCGGGGCCCGGAGGGCGGTCAGGCCCCCGCTCCCGCGCTCTTTTCCAGCTTGTCCAGCTCGCTCAGGAAATGGGGGATGTCTATGTGTTGGGGGCAGTGCTTCACGCATTCCCCGCAAGAGACGCAGTTTTGGGCCCGTTCCTCCGTCTTCAGGAGGTCGTATTCCATCTTGAAGATCATCTTCGCCCAGGGGTGCTTCTCGGAGAGCAATCTCTCGTAGTTGTTGAAGACCCCCAGGTTTCTGGGTATCTCCACCCCCTCGGGGCAGTCCATGCAATAGCGGCAGGCGGTGCAGGGGATGTTCGCGGCCTTGTTGAACGCGAGGAGGGCCGCGTCTATGACCTTTTGGTCCTCCGCGGTCACGGGCTTCAGGGTTTTCATGGTCTTGAGGTTGTCCCTTAACTGTTCCGGGGTCGTCATCCCGCTCAAAACCGTCTGGACCCCGGGCAATGACGCCGCGTAGCGTAAGGCCCAAGAGGCGGGGGACGAGTCCGGATCCGCCTTTTTGAAGATCTCCACCGCCTCGGCGCAGGGGTTCGCGAGGGTTCCGCCCCTTATCGGCTCCATGACGATCACGGGGATCTTTTTCGCGGCGAGCGTTTCGTAGAGGGTTTTGGAGCGTTGCAGTTCCCAGTCGACGTAGTTCAACTGGATCTGCGCGAAGTCGTAGGGATGCTCGTCGAGAAGCTCGTCCAGGAGTTCCGGGGTGTCGTGGAAGGAAAACCCGATGTGTTTCACCCTGCCTTCCTTTTTCTTCCGGAGGACGTAATCGTAAACGTCAAGGTCCCGCAAGAGCTTCACTAAATTCCTTGTGATGCCGTGGATCATGTAGAAATCGAAATAATCGACCCGGCATTTTTTCAACTGTTCGTTGAAGAACTTGTCGAGGTCGCTCTTTTCTTTCAGGAAAAGCAGGGGCATCTTGGAAGCGAGCTTGTAGCTCGAGCGGTCGTGACGCGAAAGGGCGCGTCCCGCGAAGTTTTCGGACTCGCCGTTGTGATACATGTACGCGGTGTCGAAATAGTTGACCCCGGATTCGATGGCGAGGTCCACCATTTCCGTGGCGAGGTCGATGTCTATCTCCGCCGGCGTTCCTTTGACGGGGAGGCGCATGAATCCGAAACCGAGAAGCGAAATGTCGCCGTAACCGAAGTCGCGCGTTTCCATGGGGGCACTCTCTCCATTTTGGCGGTTAGCGCTTTTCGTTGCTTGAAAAAACATCCGGGGACGTTTTCTCGAGTAACGAAAAACAATTGATTGTTCATGAACGCGGGTTTTGAAAATCGGGACGAACTGAAACATCGAACGTCCGGGAAAATACCCGGAGAGTGTCCCGGACGACGAATCCGAAACCCCCGGCCGCGACCGGAAAAGCCGCCGAACGGCGGGCGGGCCGGAGGAGGCGGAAACGGCGGCGTCGCGCGTCCGGTGACGACGACCGCGGGGGTGGGGGGTGAAAAGAAGAGTCCGGTTTTCGAAAGTCCGTCCGATCGTCGCCCCGCTATTTTTCGAGAAGTCCGTTTTCCGCGAGCCAGGCGTCGATGTCGGCTCCGGAAACCCTCGAGCCCCCGCGGGCCGCGAAGGGTTTCAGGATTTCGGAATTCGGCGCCAATTTTTCAATGGAGGCGACGCTTTGTCCGAGTCCGCCCCCGCCGTGAGTCGCGAAGGGAACCAGGACCTTTCCCGTCAAATCATGGTCCGCCAGAAACGAGGCCACGGGCGGGGGTATGTTGGACCACCAGATGGGATAGCCGAGAAGCACGGTTTTGTATTTCCCGATGTCGGCGACGCGGGTTTTCAGGGCCGGTTTGAAATTGTCATTTATCTCTTGCTTCGCCGTTTCCAGCAAGGTATCGCGGTCCGCGGGGTAAGGGGTCGCGACTTCGATGTTCGCGGTTTCGGCGTCGATTTTCGCGAGAATCGCGTCGGAAATCGCCTTCGTGTTGCCCGTCATCGAGAACAAAACCAAGAGGGTGTCGCTGTCGGCCACCGCCTCGGCGGAGGCCGGGGACGCGGCCATGGAAAGCGCCAGAAGCGCCGCCGCCAAAAAACCGAAATATTTCATCATTGCTCCTCCCTTGAAAAACGTTAGGGGAATTTTCTTCGTCCGTCGGGTCAATCATTTTGGAAAAACGGGATTGTCTTTGCCTTGGGAGTTCCCTTCGGTCGGTTTTAGGTCAACCTTTTTTTTCGGGGACCCCCGGTTCTCTTTCGGGCGGGGACGCGCGAGTTGTTTGTTTTCGGTGAAAAACCGGATTTCCGCGTCTTTTTGACGTTTGTTCCCGCGTTTTTTTTTCGCGCGTCCTTCCCCGGGCGTCGTTTCGGCCGGTTTTTCCCGTTTCTTCGGCGGACGTTTTCTTTCTTCGGGAATGTTGTCGGGAAAAGGCGGGGCGGCAAGCGGTTACTAAACGACAACGATTGTATTTTATTGAATCAAACGAGTCAAGGCGGGAAACGAACGGGGATGCCGAGCCGGAAAGCGCTTGGAATCGCGGCGGACGTTAAATCGGAATTTTCATGTCGTTCGGAAAACCGCGAGGGCGGAACGTCAGCGAAGGCGCGAAAAAAGGCGTTCGCGAGGGATTCTTTCCCGCTACGCCTGGAAATTCGCACAAAACCGCGGGCAATTCTTGATAATCACCCCGGGCGCGATTCCCGCCGCGCCGACACGGCTTCGCCGCCACGGGGAACCGGTCCCCCGAAAGCGATCCCTCCGGCCGATTTTCGGGAAATTTTCTCGGGGCATATATACGAAGATCTTTTTTCGGGGTCCGTTCCGCTCCCGTCACGCTCCCGCGAAGGCCCCCGGGGTCCGGCGAGTCGGTCGCGGCGGCGCGGGTCCGGTCGGACCCCGGGGCGGGGCGGAAGGCGATCCCCCGCGCTCGAGTCCCCGCGCGACCCGGAAAATTTTCCCGTGACGGAATCGGGCGGGTCCGTCCGACTTCCGGCGGGTCCGTCCGGCTCCCGGCGGGGGTTCGGGTTTTTCTTCCGCGCGGGTCGATTTCGCCGAAGACCGGGGGAATTCCCGGGGGAGCCGGAGAGCTTTTCCCGATTTCCTTCCCGCGACGCGGGTCTTTTTTCCCGGCGTCCGCCATTTCGGGCCGTTTTCGGGGGATTCCCGTCCGGCGTCTTAAACCGGAGGGTATTATGTGCTAAGCTTGTCGCATCTGAACGAGCTTTTCGCGGCGACGCGAACATCACACGCGAGTCATTTTCCGGAGGATTTCCCATGAACCACAAAATCGGCATTTTGACTGGAGGCGGGGATTGCGCGGGGCTCAACAGCGCAATCAAATGGGTCACTAAAACGGCTTTGGACACCAATTTGACCGCCGGCAAAGGCCTCAATGTCGAGGTTGTCGGCATCAGGGACGGCTGGAAGGGACTCACGGAGGTGGATCCGAACGATCCGGCCTCCCTGGAGAAATGGGTCCAGCCCCTGGACGAGTTGATCGTCCGCACCTGGGACCGTTACGGCGGCACCAACCTCGGGACCTCCAGAACCAATCCCTTCAATCCCAAAAACGACCAAAGCCAGAAGTGCGCGGACAACATCAAGGCCCTGGGGCTCACCTCCATAGTCGCCATAGGGGGGGAGGACACCCTTTCCGTGGCCCACAAGCTCCACAACATGGGCCAGAAGGTGGTGGGGATCCCCAAGACCATCGACAGGGACCTGAACGCCACGGATTACACTCTGGGTTACGACACCGCCCTTAACGTCATAACCGAGGAGGTGGACAGGCTCCGCACCACGGCCGGGAGCCACAACAGGCTCTTCGTGGTGGAGGTCATGGGGAGACACGCCGGCTGGCTGGCCCTCGAGGGCGGTCAGGCGGCCGGGGCCCACATCATCCTGATCCCCGAGCACGACTTCGACGTGGACAAGGTCGCGAGCCTTCTCCAAAGAAGAAGGAGCTTCGGGGTGCGTTACGACATCGTGGTCGTTTCGGAGGGGGCCAAGGCCAAGGGCCGGGAGGAGGTGTACATCTCCGACAAGGCCGACGGCTTCGGGCACAAGGTCCTGGGAGGCATAGGAAACAGCCTCGCCAAGGAACTGGAGAAGATAACAGGTTTCGAGACCCGGCACGTCGTGCTCTCCCACATCCAGAGGGGAGGCTCCCCCTCCGCGAGGGACCGCCTCATGGGACGCTACTTCGGGATAGCCGCCGTGGATCTGATTCTCGAAGAGGACTTCGGACGCATGGTGGCTTACCGCAACGGCGAAATCTCCTCCGTTCCCCTGAAGCAGGCCATCGAGAAACTCTACGTGGTCGACGTCAACAAGTACTACGACGTCGAGCGACTGAACGGCATAAGGTCTTCCCTCGCCCCCAAGAGCGGGGCCTGACGTTCCGCCTTTGTCCCTCCCCCCCCCCGGTCGTCGGGGACGGGGGGACGGGGAAAGGCGACGGTCGGCGGCAAACGGAACCCCGGGTCTTTCGGGGTTTCGATTCCGAGCGCCCGCGCGGGTCCGGTTTTGACGGGGTCGGGTAGTTTTACCGCGGCCGGGCCATCGTCGGGCCACCGCTTCACCGTCGTTTGACCGCCGCCGGGCCATCGTCGGGCTTGGGCTTGAC
>JAITKT010000185.1 GCA_031278225.1 Deltaproteobacteria bacterium | reverse complement strand
CATGTGTTTAATCAAATATGAATATCATAGGGAATAAGAAAGCCAAATAATCTTAAATCATTCATATATGAATCTAATATCTAAAATGGGAATGACATCACAAATCGGACGAATTCGCGATGTCCTCGAAAAAAGCGGGGACCCCCGCCGAAAAACCAAGGCGAAAAGAGGCCGAAGACCCGCGGATACCGACACAGCCCCTCGGACGACCGAACGCGTCGGTAGCCCGGGGCCCGCGAACCCCGGTTGCCCCGAAAGACCCCGGACTCTCCTCCTCGAGGCCCTCGAACGACCCGGCGCGGACCGGAGAGGGTTAACGCGCGAGCCCCGCGCCCGCGATTTCGAAAGCCCCGCCGCGTCCGCGGGAAATAAACGCGTTTACCCGCGCCGGAAAATAGCCTATAATCACCAAAACACGACGCTTTAAAAATGACCCGAGGCCGAAAACCCGGGTCGCGGCCGAAAGACAATCCCAAAACCGGACGATTCGGAACGCGCCGTTCGGCGAGGGAAATACCCACGACTCCCGAGTGACTCCCGAGTGACCCCCGAGGTGCCGCATGTGCGGAAGATTTCAAGCCCCCGATCCGGAAAAAGACCCCGAACTCGCGAAAATCATCGCGGCCGCGAAAGAAAAGGCCGACCATTCCGGCATCGCGATGAAAACCGCGGGCAAAATCTTTCCGACGGACACGGTTCCCGTCCTCGTCCCGTCCGAAGACCCCGAAACCCCTCTCGCGGCCATCCCCATGACTTGGGGTTTCCCCGGCTATTTCAACGCGGCAAATCCCAACGCCAAGCCCAAACCCCTAATCAACGCCAAGTCCGAGACCGCGGGCGTGCTCAGGACCTGGAAGGAATCCCTGCGTTCGAGGAGATGCGTCGTCCCGACCGCGGGCTTTTACGAATTCAAACGCGCGCCCGGGAAAAAAGGCGCGAGCCGCGCGGCCGAAAAATATTTATTCACCGCGCGGGGCGAAGACGTGCTCTTTCTCGCGGGGATCCACAAAGAATTCGAAAAGAAGCCCCGCCCCGTCGAGTTTTTTTCCATTTTGACCATGGAAGCCGACGGTGACGCCATCTCGGAAATACATCACCGCATGCCGGTAATCGTTCTCAAAAGCGAGCTCGACGAGTGGTTCAACGGGGACCTCGAGAAATTGTTTCGCAGGGAAAAAGCCGTCGCGCTGGAGCGTTCGCGGACGGTCTGAAATCCCGCGGCCGCGAACCGAAAAAGCCCCGAAAACCGGTCAAGGCTCTCGGGGCTCCGTCGTCGGCTCCGTCAAAGGAGGTTCGGGGCGAAGGGCGCGGATTCGCGGGAGCCCGCGTCAGGACTTCTTCGCGTAGGCCTTTTCGGCGGGAACGGAAACAATCTTCCCTTCGGGGTGCCTGTAGCAGGACAGGCTTCCGCCGTAGACGCAACCCGTGTCGACGCAGACGGTGTTGTTGGCTTCCAGGGGGACGTCGGAGGCGTAGTGGCCGTAAACGACCTTGGGCGCTCTTTTGTACCCGTCGACCCACTTCCTGTCAAAGTTGGTCCGGGAGAGCTTCTTGTCCTCCATGTCCTCGCCGTAGAGGCAGAAATCCCGGACCCTGGACGAGACGCGGCCCTGAAAACGCTTGGGCAAACCCGCGTGGGCCACGACCAGGCGTCCCCGATCGAGAATGTAGTGACTTATGAGGTTTTCCAGAAAACCCAAGACCGAGTCCCTGAACTCCTGGGTTTCGTTCGCGAGGCGGGTTTCCTCGAGGAGAACCGGGTCCGCGGACCCGTTGGCCTTGTTCAGGAGCTTCCTGAGCCTCTCCTCGTGATTTCCCGGGACGGAGTGGGCGTTTTTGTCCCCGACCATGTTTTTCACGAGTTTTATGACGTCCGCGACTTCCGGCCCCAGCCCCGCGAAGTTTCCGAGGAAAACCGCCTTCCTGCCCTCGGGATGAAAGGCCCTGTGGTTTTCGGGGTCGACCTCGTAACCCAGGGTCCCCAAAAGGGCGAGAAGTTCCCGGTAACAACCGTGGACGTCGCCTATGACGTCGAAGGGACCCGTGTCTTCGGAGAGGTCGCTCCACGGGGGAATCCTCTCGATCCTGGTCCCGTCGATCTCCTCCGGGCTCTCGAGGACGAGCACCCGGGCGAAGCCTTCGCTCTTGAGGGTTTCGAGGCTCCGCGCGATCCGGGCGCGGTGCCTTTCGACCACCGCTTCGGGCGTGGGCGGCCTCCCCTTTCTTTGGGCGTTTTGGGCCTTGGTCCGCTCCAAACCGGGGTCGAGGACCACGGCTATGGAATAGAAGTCGTTGTTCCTCGCGATTTCCACGTACGGCGCCCTGTCCCTGGCGCAGGTGTTGGTCGCGTCCACCACGGTGAACTTGAGATTTTTTAAGCGGGCGTCCAGGAGTTCCCGCAGAAGCTTGAAAGTCAGATAATGGGAATCGCCGTCGCGGGGAAGGGGTTCGTCGGTTATCATCTCCCGCACGGAGTCGGAGGACAATATTTCCGACGGGCTGAAATGCCTTGACGCGAACGTGCTTTTCCCCGAGCCGGAGGCCCCGATCAGGACCACCACGCAATTTTCCGGTAATTCTATGAGCATGCTTAAAACCTTACTTCGCTGAATCGCTTGAAAAAGAATTCGTCGTTTGATTTTTCCGGATGTTCGGCGGCACTCGCGACGTGAACCGAAGTGACGGACGCGCGCGGTGTTTCCGCGTTCGCGCCGACGGACGACGGGCAAAGGACCGGAGGACCGAAGGACGGGGTCGAAGGATTATTGAGGGTGTCGCGAAGCAGCCGACTCGGGTCATGATACAACAAATCCGAGCGGAAAAAAAGCGCAAAACGAAAAAAAATCATGAAAAATATTCGTCCGACCGTTAACGAATGTTTATTCGCGAACAAGCGGGTCTTGTGGTTTCCCGTTTCGCGATCCGCGCTCGGCCCGTTTTTGACGTTTGTCCGTCCGCGGTCCGAATTCGGGGGTTTTTCGGCCCGACGCGGACGTCGGGTTTTTCGAAGTCCGGATTTTTTTCGCGAGCGTTTCGCGGTTGCGCGAAAATTCGTTCGCCAAACCCGGGACGCGTTTCGAGTCTCAACGGCGACGCCGCGGAAAAACATCCGCGAAACCCGCGGGCGTTTTCGGAACGCGACCGGAATTGCGCGACAATTCGTTCGCCGCGCGGGGACATCATTCGGGTCTCAATCGCGATTGCGCGAAAATTCGTTCGCCAAATCGGCGGCAGCCCGTTTCGGGTAAGCGTCGCCTTTCCCTTCCCGGCGAGTCAGGCGGGATTCGGGTTTCCGCCGCGGTCTCTTTAAAAAATTTATCCGGACGAGGATTCCGACAGGGATCCCGGAGGAACCGAGGATAAAGCGAAACCCCAAGCCGCGCGCGAATCGTCGTCCCCCGGGGTTTCAATTGCGAAAACGCCTTCCCCGGCGTTCGCGGCCGGGAAGGGCGTTTCGGGGGGAAGCGCCGGGGGAGAAGGTTTAACTTCCGCTCCCCGCTTCCAGGGATTCTTTTTGGTCGGAAACCGAGGCGACCACCTCCTCGAACTCGTCGTGGACGCTCAGGAAGACTTCG
>JAITKT010000265.1 GCA_031278225.1 Deltaproteobacteria bacterium | reverse complement strand
AGGGGTTTTCCGTCCTTTTCCCGGACCCCGTCGCCGTCGGTGTCGACGTAGCCGCCGTCGTCAAGGAGTTTTTTGGCCTTCTCCGGGTCGTAGGGGTAGCCGTAATTGTTCTCCGGGGTGACGTAGGCGACCTCTTTCTGGTAGAGACCGTCCGCCACGAAACCGATGTTGTCGAACAGGTTCTCCGTCACGGCCTTCTTGTCTATGGCGTGATTAATCGCGAGGCGCAGGTTTTTGTCGGAAAATTTCCCGTCTCCGTTGTTGAAGGCGATGAAATGGGAGCAAAGGGTGTCCTTTATCATGACCTCGAAGTCGGGGTCGGCCGTGAGTTCGGGGATGTTTTCGATGGGGATTTTTCCCATGAAATCGCCTCCCAGGATGTCAACCTCCCCGCTGCGGAAGGCCAGGACCCTGGCCTGGGCGTCGGGAACCACCTTGAAACGCAGGCGGTCGATCTTGGGTTTTTCGCCCCAATAATGGGGATTGGGGACCAGCACGAACTCCGCTTCCTTGACGTAGCTTTCCACCATCCAGGGTCCCGTGCCTATGGGACGGACGAATTTTCCGTTGGGGTATTCCGCCGTTGTCTCGACCGCGGTCGGGCTCAAAAATCTCACGGGCCTCGGGTAGGTCTGCTCGATTATGATGGGATAGGCCTCGTCCGCGTAGGTGATTCTGACCGTCAAGGGGTCCACCGCTTCCATTGACACGACGAAATAGGACATGAGGGTGGAAAAGAGGTCGTTTCCCAGCCAGCGTTTCAGGTTGAAAATGACGACGTCCGCGTCGAAATCCGTTCCGTCGGAGAACTTCACGCCCTCCCGCAGATGATAGGTGTAGGTCTTGCCGTCCGGGGAGATGTCCCAGCTCGTCGCGAGACTCGGAAGAATTTCGCCTCTCCCGCCGTCCTCCACGAGGCCGTCGTAGATCATCTTGAAGAGGATGTGCGGACCGTTGTAGGTGGCGGCGTCCAGCTCCTCGATGGATCCGTCCCTGTAGATGGCGATGACCACTTCCTTGTCGCCGGCCGGGGCGGGGACCTCCTTCGCGATTTGGGTTTCGGTCCCCCCGGATTCCCCGGCCGCCGGGGTCCGGGCCGTCTCGTCGCTTCCCTTGCAGCCCGCGAAGGCGAGGGCGAAAATCAGACACGTCAGAACAAGCGCTTTCTTCATGGATAAAGACTCCTTGGATGTGATTTCAGGCGATGTGGCAAGCCACCACGTGACCGTTTCCGCGGTCTCGCGGTTTCGGGCGTTCTTTCAGGCAAACGCTTCCCGACTCGAGGCAGCGGTTGTGAAAGACGCAGCCCGCGTCGGTTATTTTCATTTCCTCGTCGGTTTTGAACATGACCTTGCGGTGGTTTTTGTTGGCGGGGTCCGGACTCAGGGAGGCCGCGACGAGGGCCTTGGTGTAGGGATGTTTGGGCTCCTTTCCCTCTTTGGGAATGACCTCGACCAGATTTCCGAGGTACATGACGGCCACCCTGTCGCTTATCTTCGAGACCGACGAGAGGTCGTGGGATATGAAGAGATAGGTGCAGCCCCTCTCCCGCTTCAAATCCAGGAGCAAATTCAGGATCGTGTTTTTGACCGCGTGGTCCACGCTGGACACCGACTCGTCGCAGACCACGAATTTGGGGTCAAGGACCAGGGCCCTCGCTATCCCCACCCTCTGGCGCTGGCCTCCCGACATCTCGGAGGGATATCGCCCGAGGTACTCGACCCCCAGGCCCACCTTTTCGAGGAGCCCCGTTATCTTTTCGTTTTTTTCGGAGGGTTTGGCCTTGGGATTGTAGTTGTCGAAGGGTTCCCCGATTATGCGGTTCACGGTGTGGTAGGGATTGAAGGCCGTCGAGACCCCCTGGAAGATCATCTGCATGCGGTTTCTGATCTTCCTTATCTCCGAGTAGCCGTGACGGGTGATGTCCGTCCCCTCGAAGACGACGGAGCCCTTGGTGGGCTGTTCCAGCTTCAGGATGAGTTTTCCCAGGGTGCTTTTCCCGCAGCCCGACTCCCCCACCAGACCCAGGACCTCCCCTTGCCGGATGTTCAGGGAAAAATCGTAAACGGCGTAAGTCCTCGGCTTTTTCTTAAGATCGAAAGCCTTGTGGAGGTTTTTCACCTCAACCATGTTGTCCGAGTCCGAATTCATTTTTCTCGTTCGCCTCCCTAACCGAAGCCATGAGACTCTTGGTGTAGCTCTTTTTCGGACGCGCGAAGACGTCCGCCACGGGGCCGTGCTCCTGGATCTTCCCGTCGTGGATCACGTAAACGGTGTCCGCCGTTTGGGCAACCACTCCCAAATCGTGGGTGATGAGGACGATGGACAGGCCCTCTTCCCTGATCTTCGCGAACTGCTCCAGAATGGCCGCCTGAGTGGTCAGATCCAAGCTGGAGGTCGGTTCGTCGGCTATCAGAAGCTCGCATTTGGAGACGAGACCCATCGCGACCATGACCCTTTGGCACATGCCCCCGCTGAGCTCGAAGGGATAGCTTTCCAGGATTTGGTCCGGGTTTTTCAGTCCCACCCTCTCGAGCACCCGCCGGAACTCCTCCATGGCCTCCTCTTTTTCGCCCGTCAGCGTGTGCGCCGCCTCGAGGAGGTGTTTCTTCACCTTCGAGACCGGGTTCATGGAATTTCCCGGGTCCTGGAAGATCATGGCCACCTTGCCCCGACGGTACTTGCGCAGTTGTTTTTCGGAATACCCGAGGATGTTTTCCCCGTCGAACTCGACGGACCCCCCGACCACCTTCCCGGGTCTTTCGACGAGCCCGAGAACGGCCTGGGCCATGACCGATTTGCCGCTCCCCGAGCCCCCGACCAACGCGGTTATGCTTCCCTTGCGGGCCTCTAAATTCACCCCGTCCAGGGCGGTCACGACCTTGCCTCCGGTCTTGAACTCGACTTTGAGGTCCCTCACGCGCAGCAGGGGTTTTGCCGGCTCCTCTTTCCCGGCGACGGCGGCGACGTCCGCTCCCGCGGGGAAGGAAAAGACCCGCGCCTCCCGGGCCGTTTCGTTCGCCGCGGCGGGAAGGCTTTCCGGGAGCGGTTCGGCGTCAGGGCCCGAATCTTCCTCTCCCGTCAATTCCCCTTCCGTCAATTCCCCTTCCGTCGCGCGACCGCCCGAATCCGCGGTTTTGGGGGCATCCTCTTTCACCGCGGCCTTGTCCTCCGGATCGGGGGTCAGGGCCTCGCCCAAACCCTCCCCGAAGAGGTTGAAGGCGAGAACGCTTATGACTATGGCGAGCCCGGGCCAGACCAGAAGCATGGGGTGGTTGGTGATGAACTGGCGCCCGTCGTTCAGCATGACGCCCCAGTCGGGGGTCGGGGGCTGGGAACCGAGGCCTATGAAGGAAAAGGAGGCCACGTGGGCTATGACCGCCGCGACTCTCAGGGTCGCGTAGATGATGATGGGGGAAAGGACGTTGGGGGTGATGTGCCCGAGAATGATGGAGACCCTCGAACTTCCCCCGCTTTCGGCCGCGAGCACGAAGTCCTGTTCCTTGACCTTGATGACCATGCCCCGCACCAGGCGCGCGAAGGGAGCCCACCAGAGGCAAATGAAGACCACCACTATGAGAAAGAGGCTCGGCTTGTAGATTCCGACGAGGGCCAGGGCCAAAAGGGTCGAGGGGAAGGTCGTGGCGATGTCCACCGCGCGCATTATGAGGTTGTCGACGAAACCCCCCAGATACCCGGAGAGGAGACCCAGGGGCACGCCGATGATCATGATGGCGAAGGTCACCAAAATGCCCGTCCCCAGGCAGGGCCGGATGCCCCACAAGACCCTCGAGAAGACGCAGCGGCCGAGTTGGTCCGTTCCCATGGGGTATTCCCGGGAGGAGTCCAAAAGTTTTTTCGTGACGTCCACCGCGATGGGGTCGTGGGGCGCGATTAGCGGTGCGAAGATCCCCGCGAGCACGAAGACGATTATTATGAACAACCCCGCTATGGCGGATTTTCTGCGCAGTATTCTTTTTATGAGAACTTTTGTCATTGGTGTTGAAATCCGCGTTTGATTTTCGGGTCTATGAACATGTACACGATGTCCAGCGCGAGATTTATCAAAATGTAGGTCAGGGCCACGACTATCAGATAGGCCTGAATGACGGGAAGGTCCTTCAGGCGAATGCTGTCTATCGCGAACTTGCCTATTCCGTTCCAGGAGAAGATCGTTTCGCAGGCCATGGACCCTCCCAAGAGTCTTCCGAAGTTGATTCCTATGAGGGTCACCAGGGGG
>JAITKT010000248.1 GCA_031278225.1 Deltaproteobacteria bacterium | reverse complement strand
CGTTTACCCCATAAAAGCCCGCGCCTCGACCACACGAAGCGCCTCACGGCCGCCATCTCCGGTCTTGCAACCGCGCTTCCGCCCGGGGGGCGCGGGCGCGGGGGCGGGGGGGGGGGGCGGGCGGGGGGGGGGGGGTGGGGGGGGGTTTGAGCCGGGCGGGGCGGCCCCGGGTGGTGGGGGCCGCCCGGGGCGGCCCGGACGCCGGGGGGTTTTTCGAAAGATCTTTTGAGCCTTCCGAGGCCGGCCCGGATTTCCGCGAGCAATCGCGAGGTGTGACGATTCCCCAAAAAATTTCCGATCCTTCCCATGGTTTGTCTCCCCCGGCGCGAGTCGTTTTCGAGTCGTTTTCGAGCCGTTTTCGAGCCGTTTTGGCGTCGTTTTCCGCGTCGTTCGCTTCCGCGTTTTATTCCGCGTTCCGTCGCGCGTTGTCTCGTTCCGTCGTTTGTGGTCGTTTTTCCGGTTCCCCGCCGTTTTGTCGGGGTACCCTTTTGGCGGTCTCGGGTATCCCTTCGGATTTTCCGACCGCCGTTTGGCGCGCGGGGTTTTCTTTTTCCCGGGCTTTTTCTTTCCCGCGCCGCGCTTCCGCGCGGCGCGGTCTTTGGTTCCCGGGTCGGGGGTTTAGGATTTAGGTTTCGCGGCGATCTCATTTTTTGTCTTCTCCTTTGGATCTTCCTTTGGATCCTTCCGCGGCGCGGTCCGAATCTTTTTTTCGCGGGAGCCTTCCGAATCTTTCTTTTTTTTTGGGCGCCTTTCGGATCTCTTTTCGCGCGGCCTCCCCGGGTCTTTTTCCCGGTCTTCTCTCGGGTCTCCTCTAGGGTCTCCTCTCGGGTCTCCTCTCGGGTCTCCCCCTCAGTCTCCTTTGGATTCGTTCGCGGCTTTTTTCGCGAGAAGGGGTCTTTCGGGTTTGGCGACGGGGTCCAGCATCCTGGTGGTCACGGTCCCGACTTCCCGGTAGGAGGATTTGGCGGATTGGGCGTCGCCGGTTTCGCCTAAGCCATGGATGCTTCCCCCGATCCAGTTCACGACCTTGTCGGGGAGGTGGCTCATGAGACCGAACAACTTCCAGACGGCGGTCACGGTCACTATCCCGAGGATTGCCGCGAAGGCCAGGAAGCCGGAGATTCCCAGGAAAGTTTCGCCGAGGAAGCCGAAGCCGAAGACGGAAAATATTTGGCCGATGGTTCTTCCGAAAACGTTTACGAGAGCCATGGCCATCAAAAAGCCGAAGACCATGAGGGGGGGACGGAGGAGAACGCCCAGGAACAGGAGGTAACCTTTTTTGCCGTGGGCGCCGGCCAGGCCCTCCCCTTCGGGGAGGGCGTGGGCGGCCATCCAGAGGGGGGCCGCGACGAGGGACTCGGCCAAGAGGACCAGCCAGCCGATTATCCCGCTCGTCCAGAGGAGGAAGGGGAGGGCGGGAAGGAAGTAGGCGAGGAAGAAGCCGTAGCTTATGAGGAGGAGGGAGAGGGCCAGAAGGTAGGGACCGAAGCCCAGGACCACGCCTTGGGCGAGACCGGCCGCGACACTGGAGGCCGTGCCCGTGAAGAGGGAGGCCGCCTGACCGAGAATGGAGGCGCTCGTTTCGCCGGTCGCGGAGGCGAGGCCCATGGACGCCACCCTGAAGCCCATGACCGTTTCGGCGGCGGTGATGAGAAAGTTTCCGAGAGACGCGAGGGTCGCGACGGGGTCCCCGGTTTGAAGTTGGCGCACCAGAAGGTCCAGACCGTATTTCCCGAGGATCCCGGAGGTTTTGTCCCGGAACCAGCCGATGGTCGGGAACTCCGGGGTGGGACCGCCCGCCCCGGAACTTCTTTCCGGACCGAAGGCCCCGTCGACGTAACGTTCGTAGCGGGAGAGAACCGGACCGAAGTCCGAGAGGAGTTCCCCCTCGAGGTCGTCGGGGCCCAAACCCCCGGAAAAGGAGGAGGTTTCGAGGGCGCTCTCCTTGGACCTCTCCGCGAGTCGGGCTATGGTCCAATACCAGGCCCCGGCGGTCATCCAGCCTCCGCTGGACGCGACGTCCCTGAATTCGGAGAGATCTTCCTTGAGCCTTTCGTTTTCGTGAACGTCTTCCCCGGTCAAAAAGGACGAGGTGGAAAGCTCGTGATTTTCGAGGGCGGTCGAAAGAATCATGCCCTCGGCCTTTGAGATCGGTCTTTCGGGGTCGGCGAGGATGCGGGCCAGGGGCAAAAGGTCGGCCATGAGGGTTTTGGCCCCGGCGACCCGGGCCGCGCAGGCCGTTTCGTCCGGAGCCCCGCAGGGAACCCGGATTTTCCCGAGGGCTCCGGGCGGGAGCCCGGAGCCCTCGGGAACCGTAAATGTCATGACGACGCTTCCGGGGGAGTTTCCGACCGAGGGGAAGCGGAGCTCGTTCGCGACGGCCCCGTTCACGGGAAGGTCCAGACGCGACGAGTAGTACTCCTGGATCGTTTCGGCGAGCAAGATTCCCCTCGCGAGGTCCTCCCCGTCCGCGGCGACGGCGTCGGGGGTTTTCAAGGTCACCCGGGCCCCGCTCTCGAGAAAGAAGTCCAGTCCCTTGTCCCAGACGTGGTTCGCGAGATTCACCGAATAACCCGCGCACATGAGGATCAGGACCTGGAAGATCGAAAGCCCGTTCGCGATTGGTGCCAAGAAGGTCATGCTCCCCGCGAAGCACAGGGGCATCCACAGGGAGGAAAATCTCCTTCCCAGGGGAACCCCCTCGAGGGCGGTCCCCGCGATCCCCTGGACGATCGCGATGACGAAGAGGACGCACACGAAGGCCAAAGCGATCCAGTTGAAGGAGGAGAGGGCGTCGTGAAAGAAGTTCGCGGCCCCGCCCGCGAGGTCGGAACCGGTTCCCCCGTCCCAGCCCCGGCCGAGGATTTCAGCGATTATCCTTCCGGAAAGGTCCTCCGCGGGAACCTCGCTCGCGGCGGGAATGTCGTTGGGCATTCATTTCCTCCCGGGAAGAGAGTTCTCTTCCCCGCGTTCGGGAACGTTAACCGCGCCGGTCGGGGCGACTTTCCCGGCCCCGGCGCCATTGTTTTGGACGGTTTTTTGGTTTTCGGGGGTTTCCCCGCCGTTTCCCCGGGTCCCTCCCTCCCCCGCCGGGGAGCCCGGGGCTCCCCGG
>JAITKT010000147.1 GCA_031278225.1 Deltaproteobacteria bacterium | reverse complement strand
CCGCGCGTCAGGCCTCGTGTTCCAAGGCGGCGTTTATCCTTTGAGTCACGACCTCCGGACCCAGGATTCTCCCTATGTCCGAGAGGCCGGGACTCGCCGTTTCGCCCGTCAGCGCGAGGCGCAGGGGCTGGGCGACGGCTCCTTTCCCGACGCCCCGGGAGGCCGCGAGGGTCTCGAGCAGGCGATTGAAGTCCTCGTCGCTCGGGGCGGCGTTCCGGAGGGGCTCGACGAAGCTCCTCAGGATGTCTTTTCCCTCGGGGGTGAGGAGCTTTTTGGCGTCCCCGGGGTTGAGGGTCAGGGTCTTTCGGAAATAAAAGTCGGCCTTTCGGGCCATCTCCGCGAGGGTTTTTCCCCTTTCCCTCACGGTCAGGACGATTTCTTCCAGAACCTTCTCCCCGGGGTTGGCGTAACCCTTTTCCTCGAAGCGGGGCAGGAGGAGGGAGGCGAGTCGGGACGGGGAAGACTCCTTTATGTAGTGGGAGTTCAGCCAGTCGAGTTTGTCCTTGTCGAAGATCGCGGCCGATTTTCCGACGGAGGAGAGGGAGAAGAGTTTTATCATCTCGTCCATGGAAAAGATCTCCCGATCCCCGGACGACCAGCCCAGGCGGGCCAGGTAGTTCGCCAGGGCCTCCGGGAGATAGCCCGCTTCCTCGTAGGCCATGACCGAGGTGGCCCCGTGTCTTTTGGAGAGCCTTTTCTTGTCTCCCCCGAGGATCATGGGGACGTGCCCGAAGGCGGGGATCGGGGCGTCCAGGGCCTCGTACAGGAGGATCTGCCTGGGCGTGTTGTTGACATGGTCGTCGCCCCTCACGACGTGGGTGATGCCCATGGAGTGGTCGTCCGCCACCGCGGCCCAGTTGTAGGTGGGAAGGCCGTCGGCCCTGACCATCACGAGGTCGTCCAGCTCCTCGTTGGCGAAGCTTACGGGGCCCTTTATGAGGTCGTTCCAGAAGGTTTCCCCGGTTTCCGGGCTTTTGAAACGCACGACGGAGCCCGGGGCCGCGGGAAGACCGAGATTCCGGCATTTCCCGTCGTAGCGGGGTTTTTCCTTTCTCTCCAGGGCCGACTTCCTTATCTCGTCGATTCTTTCCTGGGAGCAGTGGCAATGGTAGGCCTTTCCCGCGGCGAGCATCCTTTCGGTGAGCTCCCGGTGGATTTCGGCCCTCCGGGACTGAAAAACGGGTTCCCCGTCGTGGACGATCCCCAGCCAGTCCAAAGCCCGGAGGATGTCTTCGGTGTAGGCCGCCTCGGAGCGGGCGGCGTCCGTGTCCTCTATCCTCAGGACGAATTCCCCCCCGGCGTTCCGGGAAAGGAGAAAGTTGAAAAGCGCGGTGCGGGCCCCCCCTATGTGGAGGTGCCCCGTGGGACTGGGGGCGAAACGGGTCTTCATTTGCGAAAATCCTCGGGCGGCGGGACGGGAAGGGCGGTGCCGGCGGTCACCGGCGGGGGCTTCCCGGGGTTTAAAGTCTTGTTTTTTTGTCGAAAATCGGTTACCGTGGATAGTTCGGTCAGACCTAAGACTTTGTCGGGCCTCACCGTTTTCTTTTTTCGCTCTTTCGCGGTTTTCGGGGCCAAGGGCAAAAGGAGAATACAACAAACCCGCGCCAAAACTCAAACGCCGGATCGGGGTTTTCTTTGTTTTCGGACCCGGGGGAACCGCCCCGGGGAACCGTCTTCGACAAACCGACCCCCGATCGATCCGCCCGACCGACGCGAAAGACTCGCCGACGGGGGCCTCTTTGTCGTCATTGCCCCCCGCGGGGGCTCGGAAAGCCCGCGGAAACCGGACGCGCGACCGCGGCCGAAGGGCCCATGGCCCGAAAGGAGACGCCAGTGACCAGAAGACCGTTTTTGGCGGGCAATTGGAAGATGTACAAGACCGGGACCGAGGCGAAAAAGTACCTTGGCGAGTTCAAGGCCCTCGTCGGGACCCTTTCCGACAGGGACGTCGCCCTGGGGGTTCCCGCCGCGGCCATCCGCGAGGCGGCCGACGCGGCCGGGGGTTCCGGGATCCTGATCGGCGCCCAGAACATCCATTTCGAAAAAGAGGGGGCCTTCACCGGCGAGATCTCGGCCGACATGGTCAAGGACGCCGGGGCCTCCTTCGTCATCCTGGGCCACAGCGAAAGAAGGCAGTTCTTCGGCGACACCGATTCTTGGGTCTCCAAGAAGCTTCGGGCCGCCCTGGGGGCCTCCCTGATCCCCGTCGTGTGCGTCGGCGAGAGCCTGGCCCAAAGGGAGGCGGGCAAGACCAACGAGCTCGTCGAGTCCCAGCTGAAGGGGAGCCTCGAGGGCCTCGCCCCCGACGAGGCCGGAACCCTCGTCATCGCCTACGAGCCCGTCTGGGCCATCGGGACGGGCAAGACCGCCACGACGGACCAGGCCCAGGAGGTCCATCTCTTCATAAGAAAAAAACTCCTTGAACTCCTGGGGGAAAAAGCGGCGGCGGAGACGAGGATCCTCTACGGCGGCTCGGTCAAGCCCGACAACGCCAAGGCCCTTCTCGCGCAACCCGACATCGACGGGGCCCTCGTGGGCGGCGCGGCCCTGAAACCCGATTCCTTCGCGGCCATCGTCAAGTACGACGGATAGCCGCCCGCGGCGAAACCCGCGGACGAAGCCCCGGCGGGATTCGGGCGAAATTCCTTCGCGACTGTTGACAGGCACCCCGACTTTGTCGATACTTGACCTTCCGGTCCGCCTTTTCCCCGTTTCCCGACCTTTTCGACCGAATCTTTTCAATCGACTTTTCGTCCGACCCCGCCCGACCCTGGCTCCGAAAACGTCCGGAAGACGTCGTCCGGAGCCGTCCCGGAAACCCGGGACCCCCTTGGCGGGCGCGGCCGTTCCGGGACGCGTTCGGCGCTCCCCCCCGCGATTGGCCCCGCGGCCGGACGCGGCGTTTTTTTGTCCCCCTTGTTTTTTCCGGGGCAATCCTTCGAACAGAGTGAATCACGCATGCAAAGCACTTTCATGGAAAGCGCCGTCACGGCGGTGCACATCGCGGTCGCCATAATCCTCATGATTAGCGTCCTCCTGCAGACGGGCAAGGGCTCGGGTCTCGGGGCCGCCTTCGGCGGATCTTCCTCCTCCGTCTTCGGCTCCCGCGGGCCGGCGGGCCTGATCGCCAAAATAACGGCGGTGGCCGCGGTCATTTTCATGGTGACCTCCCTCACCCT
>JAITKT010000054.1 GCA_031278225.1 Deltaproteobacteria bacterium | reverse complement strand
TCGCGAGGGCCCTTCTCGACAAAGCCCTTCCGGAGGAGGATCCGGCCCTCCTCGCGGCCTTGATCGCGGGTCTGACGGACGAGAACCCCGGGCCCTGGCAGTACCCCGCGAATTTTCTCCCCGCCAGATTGCGGGAAACCGTGGCGGCCTTCAAAAAATCCATCAAGAAATTGGTCTCCGCTTTGAAAAAACACGAGTTCGCGGTCCCGGATTACAGTTTTCAGGGGAGTCTGGCCGTCTACGAATGGGCCACGACCGGGGACTTCGACAGGGCCACCGAGATCTTCGGAAAGGGAGTGGGCGATCTGGTGCGTTTGGTCCTCATGACCGTGGAGCACCTGAGTCAGTTCGGTTCCCTGGTCGAGGAGTGCCCGACGCTCGGCCAAACGGCGAGAATAGCCCGAAATCTCCTGATTAAGGAGCCCATCACCTGAAGGGGACGGCCGAAGGCGCGAGAAATTCGACGGGTCGCCCGATTTCGGCGCGTTCCCGCGGGAATCGCGAAAAAAAACCCCCCGGGGCGCGTCCGGCCCCGGGGGGGTTTTTTTCGCGGCGTCGAAGGAGATGACCGGGGGGGCTTTCCCCCGGGGTCCCGCTTTATTTCTTCCGGGCCGTTGATTTCTTGGTGACCTTCTTTTTCGAGACGGTCTTTTTCTTGGTCTTTTTGGTTACCTTGGTCGGGGCGTAAGAGGGTTTCCGGTCTCCCAGTTCCTTCAGGGCGGCGATGACGGCGCCGTTGGTCACGGCCATTTTCATGGTCTCGGGCAGGGGTTGGGATTCGGGGTCGTCGTAGAAGCGGCGGCCTCCCACGAAATAGGGACCGTAGTCGGTCCCGAAGGCGGCCGTTTCGGTCACGATGTTCAGGCGGTTGGAGGCGAGAAGGAAATTTCCGTTTCCCGAGTAGATGCCCAAAACGTGGCGGGCCCGGTCCTTGGGGTCGCGGTAGACCAACATGTCCCCGGGCCTCAGTTCGTCCTTGGTCACGGCCTTTCCGTTGGCCATGATTTCCTTCGCCCCCTTGGCGGGGACGCGGACTCCGCTTTTGGCGTAGACGTGGACGACGAACCCGACGTTGTCAAAACCCTTGTCCGGACTTCCCGCGGTCGCGAGGTAAGGTTTTCCCGTCTCGGCGTAGGCGTTGGTCAGGACCGAGGCGGTGAGGCCTTTGTTGGTTCTCAGGGATTTCGCGGAGCTGGGGGCGTCGTCGCGGTAAACGGCGGGGGAGAAATTGGCGTTTTGGCCGGAGGAGGAGTTTCTGAGGTTGGCGACGGTGAGCGTTTCGCCGGTTCTCCAGGTGCTGAGCCTGCCCTCCAGTCCCTTGGCGGCGATGGCGGGGTCTATCAGCTGTTCCGGACCGTCCGAAACGGAATCGGCGTCGAATTCGTCGTCGGGGGAGCCGTAATTGGCGAGGTAGGGGTCATCCAGGGCGGCGACCCGCGCCGCGACGACGGACGAAAGGTTTTCGGCGACGAGCGACGACGGTCGCAGGGCGCGCATTTCGTCCTGGATGGAAACGGTCCGGCGCTCGATGTTTTCCGAGGCCTGGGGTCCGAAGTTTTGGCCTCCCGAGCAGGAAGGAAGGAGAAAGAGGGCGAGGAGAGCGAAGGGGGCGGAGAGGCGCCGGAAAAGCGCTCGGGACGATGACATTTTGGAAAAGTCCTCCTAAAGGGTGCCAATACATACCTTGGCGTCCCGGGAGTTGAATCAAGGCGGGATTTGTCTTCCGCCTTCGAACGAATAATCCTCCTTGGCGGCGATTGCTCGCCATGGCGTCCGGCGGGACCGGTCGCCAAGTTTCGCGATATTTCGAGCCTCGCGAATTGGCCGGTGTGAGACCGCCCCGCCCTGGGAACGGTCCTTCGGGGCGGCGGGCCAAAGCCCGAACGCGCCCCCGCGTTTTGACGACTTTGTCTTTTTCGGGTTCGTTTTCCGGAGGGAACGCGCCAACGTGAGCCGGGAAACGGAAAAAAACAAAACCGACGAAGCCTTCCGAAACTTTCGGGAAAAAAGACCCGAAAAGTGACCGAAGGTCATGAATTCAACGGAGAAACGGGGTTCTCCGCCGTGAATTGGCAGATGGATTGGAGACGAGCGAGATGTTCTTCGCCCGCGACCCGGCCGCGATTATCGGCGGAGTCCGGGAGAGCGGCAAAGATTGTTTCTTTTTAAAGGATTTTCGAGCCTCTGTCAAGGGGAAATTAAATGAGATAAGTCGTTGAAATAACGGCTTTTTTTCATTACTTTAACGTTTTTCCCGAAAAAAACCCCGAAAAATCGGGGAAATTTCCGGTTTTTTTCGGGCGAACCCGCGAAACCGGGTCGCGGAAACGCGAAGTCCTTTCGGCCCGGCAAAAGACCCCGCCGATTTCCACATCTCGCGCTTAAAATGTTTTACGGGCCGATTGCCACAATATGGAGCGTTTTTGTGTTGAAAAAAAACGGGGTGGCGACGAATTCGCGCCGAATTTTTTGACGTATTTCGAAAACCCGCGGTTCCGGGCGCCGATCGGGGCGGGAACGGGGGGGCGTCATCGGGATGTCCCCCCGTTCCCCGGCGCGTCGGGGTCGGCCAGGAGATCCTCCGCGTCGTTTTCCGTGAGGTTCACGTCCAGGGGGCCTTCGGATCCGCAGACGGAGAAGATGTGGTCGGCGACCTCGAAGGTTTGGAACCACCATTTCCCGTTCATCACGAAATGCTCCTCCTTCGAGAGGGGAATCACGCGAATGGACGCGGGGTCCAGGGAAAGCCCCATGCCCGTGGCCTTCATGACGCTTTCTTTCCTGGTCCAGACGGAGAAGAAGTATTCCGGGTCCTTGAGTCTTTGGGCGTAGACCGCGTATTCCTCCGGGGTCAGGACCCTCCTCGCGAGGCCGTCCTCCTTTATCTCCCGTCCCAGGTATTCCAGGTCCAGTCCCACCGTCCCGTCCGAGACGGCCAGGGCGCACAGGGACCCCGAGTGGCTGATGCTCAGGCGGGGTTTTTCCGCCTTGAGCCGGGGGCGGCCCTTGTCGTCCGTCGTCATGTCGTCGTCGTTCCTGACGTTCAGGTGGCGTCTCAACAGAAGCCCGGCGCAGAGGGATCTCAGGCGATCGTCCTCTTTCCTGTACCTCAGGGTCTTGGCTTTCCTTTCCGGGGTGAGGAGATTGAAGGCCTTGGGGAAGACGTCCAACAACTTGAAGACGTTCGCGAAATATATCCGTACTTTCAAAAAAATCCTCGTTCTCGTCGGGGCCTTTTCCGGTCGGGTTCGGGTTTTCGTCTTTGGCGGTCGTCCCGATTTTCCCGGTTTCACGGGGAAAATCCGTCATTTTTCGGGAAAACGGACGGGTTTCGACGTCGTTTTTCGTCCCGGACCTTCGGATCGGACGGCGCGGCGGGAGGCGGGGACGAGGCGGAGGGCGGGAGCGGAAGGGCGGCCCTCAGAGCTTTTTCAGTTTCGCCAAGCGTCCCGTGAATTTTTTCAGGTAGGGGTCCGGGCTGTTCAGGTGGTCCTCCAGGGTGCCCCTCGCGAGGATGACCCCGTCCTTCATGATGGCGATGTCGTCGGAAAAACGCCTCGCCGCGTCCAGGTCCGTCGTGGTGAGGAGCATCGCCGCGCCGATGTCTTCGGCGAGCTCGTTCAAGAGCTTGATTATGGAGCCGCCGGTCAGGGGGTCCAGGCCCGCGGTGGGTTCGTCGAACATCGCGAGCTCCGGGCGGACTATCAGGGCCCTGGCTATGGCCGCCCTTTTGCGCATGCCCCCGGAAAGACCGGCCGGGTTCCTCGAGGCGGCCCGTTTGAGGCCCACCCTGTCCAGGAGACTCATTATCTCTTCTTCGGTTTTTTTCCCCGGCGCGCGTCTTCTTCCCCTGTAGCCCTCGCTCACGGCCAAAACGAGGTTTTCCCTCACGCTCATGCTGTCGAAAAGGGCCCCGGCCTGGAACTGCATGCCCACCCCGCGCCTCAGTTTTTCGAGTTTCCCCAGGCTCAAATCGCCCAGTTTTTCGGAAAAGAGCCTGACCGTTCCCGAGTCGGGGGGGAGAAGACCCGCGATCACCTTCAGGACCGTGCTCTTGCCGCAGGACGACTCCCCCACGAGGGAGAGTTTCCCGCCTTTTTCCAAGACGAGGTCCATGCCCCTCAGGACCTTCTTTTCCCAAAAGGAGAGAAAAACCCCTTCCAGCTCGAAGGCGGGGGAGGACGCGCCCCCGGCCGGCGGGTTTTCGGGGCCCCCGGTTTTCGGGGGGTTTTCGGTTTTCCCGGTCACCCGGGTCAAAGGTCTCGCCCAGGACACGCGACGCTCCTCGAAAACAAAATAAGGACGCGGAAAAAAGCCGCCCCCCGGCCCGGGGTCATTTCTTTTTTTCGGATTTTTGGAGCTCGGCCATGATCAGGTCGATTTCGTTCTGGCTCGCCGAGTCCTTCATGGGACCCATCAGCTTGGACTCTCCCGGGGAAGCGCTTTCCGGGGCCTTTTTGGGGTGGCCCTTTTTCCCGGTCCCCGGGGCTTTGGCCGCGGTTTTGGGGGATTTCCCCTTCCCCGGGGGCTTCCCGGCGTCGAAAGGCTTCCCGCGGTCGTTCGCGGGGTCGCTTCCCCGGGCTCCCTTCGGGAAGGGTTTTCCCCGGAAAGACGGGGGTTTCCCCCGAAACCCGCCTCCCGGGCGGGGCCGGAAGGGTCTCGGCGGGGGAACGCTTTTCAGATCCTCCCTTATCTTGGAAAGGAGATCCGCGGTCGCCTCCACCGAGGCGATGACCCTCGAGATCCTTTGACCGGAGAGGTCCTGGAAGGAGGCGGCGGTCACGAAGCCGCCGATCGCGTCGTCAAAGCCCTCGTCGAAGGCCCGGAGAAGTTCCGGGTATTCTTCCGAGCCCATTTTTTCCAGAAGTTCGGAGTGCTTGTTCCCGAGACTCTCGAACCCGTTCAGAAGGCTCAGGGCCGCGTCGTTCAGGAGCTCCCCCGTTTCCCTCAGGCGTTTCGCGGCCAGGGGGAGTTCCCTGTCCAGGGCGGCGTCGAGGGCGTCAAGGTAATTCGCGGCCTTGTCCGCGGGAAACTTGCGGAAGTCGTTGAACGGGGGTTTCCCGCCTTTGGGGGGGAAGGGGGCCTTCCGGAAGGGTTTTCCCCCGGGTCCCGGGGTCGGGCGGCGGGAAAATCCGTCGCCCGGGGCGGGTCCCGGCCCGGGACGCGTTCCCGCCCCGGAGCCCGGTTTCGGGCCGGTTTCGGGGAAGGGTTTGGTGAATGTTTTCGGGCCGGGGCGGGGTTTCGCGAAGGGTTTCGGGCCCGAACCCCGGTTTTTGGCGGGGGCGGACCTCTTGGGGGGCGAGGTCCCGTCCGCGTCGGCTCTTTTGTAATAGACCGTGCCGTGGGGGGTCTCGCTCTTCTTGTAATCGTCGCGCTTGTTGGGAAGTTCGGTGATTTCGGACGCCTTTTCCTTTTTGGGAACCTCGGCGGTGTCCTTGGGCGCCGGAGTTCGCCTCTTGATGATGGTCATTTTTGTCTCGCTTTGCGAATGTCGACGTCGGCCTCCGGGATCTTCCTCAGAAGCTCTCGAGACTTTTCAACAGCAGATTCGTTTTCACCGTCTCGGAGGCTTCTTTTCCGACCAAAAGGGTGAGAATCTCCAGGGCGAAGAGGGGAGCGGTCGCGGGACCCCTGGAGGTGGTTATCAAACCGTCGGTCACGACGGAGTCCCTCACGAACTCGGCGCCCTCCAGGTCCCGGTCGCCCGCCGGGTGGGAGGTGGCTTTTTTGCCCTTGAGCAGGCCCAGCTTGCCCAGGACCACGGGAGCGATGCAAATGGCGGCGATCCTTTGTTTGCCCTTTTTCCCGATCTCGCCAATCGCGGCCATGAAATCATCGTTGTCCAGCCAGTCCAGGGTGCCCCCGGGGATGACGACGACGTCGTAGCTTTCCGGCATCGAGTCCTTCAAGAGCTTGTCCGCTTTGATGACCGTCTTTTGGGCGCACGTCACCTCGAGGCTGTCTTCGACGGACACGACGTCCACCCGAACGTTGCCCCGGCGCAAAATGTCAATGGTCGTGACCGCTTCGATGTCTTCCACTCCGTTTATCACGAAAACGATTGCGTTCGGCATGGCTTTTCCTTTCGCGGGTTTCGCGGGAGATTCGCGACGACGTTCGACGGAAGAAATCGTCGTCGGGAAAAAGGCGCGCGTATCGGTTTGATTTCGAGGGGAGTTGTCTTCCGCGAACACATTTTAACCGATCGGATTTCGCGCCACAACCCGAAAACGGGTGTTTCCCCGCGAAAACGGGGGCGCCGGAGGCTTTTTAAAGGCTCTTTGTCAAGTTCGCGGACGCCCGAAAGGACCCCGGGAAGCGCGGGCGTTCGCCCCGGAAGCCCGTCGGGGGCCTCCCGCGAACGGACCGCTTCGGATTGAACGTCCGGGGGCGTTTTCGGAGGCCTCCCGAACCCGGAGCCCCCGACGCCGGGCCGGGGACGCGAAATGGCGAAAGAGAGCGCGCGGGCCCGGCGGATTCCGGGCGGGGCTTTGACCGCGCCCGGGCCGGGGTCGGCGGACGGGCGGACGGTCGCGGTTCCGTTTTCATTTTCGGCGCTTTGGAAGGACCGTCGGTCCCCCCCGGGGGGGGGCTCCATCCGGGAGGCGCGGGCGGGCGACCCGGTCCGGTTCCGGGGATTTCCTCCCGCGAAAGGCGGTCCGCGCCTCTCTCGGGGCGGGAACGCGGTTCGAAGCCGGGTCGTCGAAGGATTCTCCGAAAACAAATCGCCCGAACGCCTTAGGGGAGTTTCGGGGCGGTCATGATCGGCGTCGACAGGCGTAGACCGGCGCGGACCCGCGTCGGACGCGGGTTCCGGACGGAAACCGGAAACCCGGGGCTTTTTTTCGCCGGTCACCGGGTTCCCGTGAATTTTCATCACGAAAACGCGGGCGCCCGAATCCGATTTTTTGGCTTTGGGCCGTGATTCTTCGAACCGGGATGGCCTGATTTTCGTGTTAGATCGCTTCGGAAAAATATTTTTCTTGACAAACATTTTTTTCCGTTTTAGAATGGCTTCGGGTTTTGGAAAAGGGTCATCCGCGGATACCGCCCGTCGAACGCGTGAGTTCGAAAAGCCGGTGCCCGCGCCTCTTTTCGGACGGGAACCCGGTTCGGAACCGGGTCTTCAAACCCGCTTCCGACGGGTGGTTTCGGGGCGGCCAAAATCGGAGTCGACCGGTGTCGGTCGCGGACGAACATCCGGTTTGGAAGTCCGAAGCCGGTTCCGGACGGAAACGGCAAACCCTAGGGTCTTTTTCGCCGGTCACCGGGTTTCCGTGAATTTTCATCGCGAAAACGCGGGCGCCAATATCCGATTATTTGGCTTTGGGCCGTAAGCCGTCCAACCGGGAAAGCCTGATTTTCGCGTTGGATCGCGTCGGAATGGATTTTCATCGACAAAAACTTTTTTATCGTTCGGAATGGCTTCGGGTTTTGGAAAAGGATCTTTCATGGCAACCGCGCGTCGAACATATGAGCGAGAATCGAAAGACCCGCCGCGGGGGGGAATACGGGCGATTCGCCGATTCGGCGGGGACCGGAGGCGAATCCGCGACGACGCTTCGGACCTTCGACAAAAAACGCCGGCCCAAAGGTTAACCCCCGACACACCGGCCAAAAATGTCCCGAACGCGATCGCGGGGGACAGGAGAACCGCGAAACCCGAACAGAATTCAAGCTCGCGGCTCGCGGTCGCGAAAACGACGCCGACATCGTCGGCGCCCCGAATGTTTTGACGGCGGCCGGGCAGGTCGTCACCATGGCTCGCCGGGGACGCGGCGCTTGAGGCCGGTCCGAAGCGAGAACCCACCGAGGGGTCTTGAAGGAGATCGTTTCTTTTCGACCCGGCAGGGATCCCCGGCTTTCGGGCCGGGGAGGATGCCACACCCTAAATATTTTCCATTTCCGGCCGAGAAAACCATGAACGCGGCCGGACGCCGTCTCGTCTCCCCGGGGGTGTCGCCCTCGGGGAGAAGGGGGGCGAAAGCCGGAGATCCTTTTTTGGCCGAGCCGGTGTCCGAGTCAATCGGAACCCCGGGTCCTTTCGGGCTCGGGCCGGGAAATCGAAAATCCCCATGGTTCCCGTTCCGGAAGAATCCCATTCGCCGCCGCCCCTCGGGAAGGAAGACAACTTCTCTCCCTCCGTTTTCGAGATTCGGGGCATTCCCGCGAAGCCGTTCTTTCGGGCGCGGACCGCTTTTCCGGACAAATCCGGGACTCGGGCGCGTATTTTCCGGACGCCGGAAACACCGGATGAACGCGAACGCGAAAAAACGGAGCGGGGAGTTCTTCCCGGTCGCCACGAGGCAACGCGCGGTCCCGTCCGTCCCGCGTCCGCGATCGGGGCGGAAAGACGGACGCCGACATCCTGAGAGGACGGTCATGAGCCTTTTGACGGCGAAACGGGAGAATCCCCGCCGCGGTTGGGACCGAGACGAGGGGATGCCCTTACCCGCCGCGGTTTGCGCGCGCGGGGAGGGGACGGCCGGCGATGGCGTCCGGTTTGATTGATTTTTTCCCCGACCGATGTTCCCAAGGCCGGGCTCCCGTTTCGGATCGGGGGCCCCCCCGCGCGCGCGGGATTGTCCGCGGATGCCTCAAACGACACACCGCTCCAAACGGGCAGTTTCGCTCGGGTCGACACCGACGTCGGCCGGGAACGGACATCCCCCGGGAGCGGAGGCGATCTCGCTCTCGGGCGACGGGACGGGAGCCGGGGCCAAACTTCGGGCGCGGGCAACGGATTTGTCACAAAATCTTTTCACGCGAAAGCGGGACAAAAACAGACCCGGTGTCATCCATATAAGGCATGTTATTTTCATAAACGGAACATGTGGGGGTATTTTTGACTCATAATTTTTTTGGGGCGCGTGATTCCATCCCGGAAACACGGAATGTCGTTTTTGACGCGGTTTGGCCCGGTTTTTTCGCGACCAATCGTTTGGCGGGCGGAAAGCGGGATGATCGCGCGAAGGTTCCGGATTTCCCTTGGTGGCGGATCGAACTTCGGCAACATGATATTGTTGTTATCCGAGCCGCCGCTTGAAAACGAAAACGTCGGCGGCTTTGTTTCCGGCGATTCTTTTGGGAAAACAATACTTGACATTTTGGGAAAAATCTTTTAGATTGTTCGGGTTTTAATCGACTCGGCTCCCGACCGGTTCTCCCGACCGGTTCGATTCATCCCCCGAAAGCTTTGTTTCCGATTCCGGATGTCGCGTTTTCTTTTTCGAACTCGCGCTATTTTTTGTGTTTATCCTGCCCCTCAAAAAAACATGCTCTCCATAATCGAAAACACCGAAACGAACGCGACGGACATCCGCAGGTCAAAATTGGCACGGAACTTGCACTCTCTCTCTCTCTCTCTCTCTCTCTCTCTCTCTCTTGCCTATTCCGCGGCGCGGGTGTCGGCGAGTCGCGTATTTAAATGCCTGATTCGTTTTTCCCCGGCCGCTTTTCTTCC
>JAITKT010000048.1 GCA_031278225.1 Deltaproteobacteria bacterium | reverse complement strand
GTCAGTTCTCTGGACATGATGAACCAGAGCGTTGTCCTGGAGCTCCTGGCGAACCTGAAAAAGAGAATCGGGGCGGCCTTCCTCTTCATATCCCACGACCTTCGGGTTCTTCTCAACATAAGCGATTCTCTTGCCGTGATGAATGACGGAAAGATCAGTCATTATTGGGACGACATTCGCGACTTGGAGGCGGAAGACGCGTATTACGACAAGACCCTCGCGTCGCTCGTGAACGCCGTTTTGACGGCGGAACCCGTCAAGGATCGCGAAAATGAGCCGTCCTCGTCCTTCGGAGCGTGATTGAAGGCGATTCGACGATTTTCGACAACGCCGTTTGACCTTGTCGGAATAAAGATGGCGGTCGTTATTCCGCAACCGGCGGAAAATCGCGAATCGTCTTCACCCCCCACCCAAACGAATTGGTTCGATTGCCGCGGGAGAATTCTTTTTATCGCGTCGAGTTTAAAAACAGGAAAAAAGAATTCTCCCGGGGCGCGGGGGGCGAGACCTTTCGACAGTCTCCCGATTCGTCGCTTTCGCGGGCGGCGGCGTTGATTGTTCCGAAATCTTCGCGCCAAACGCTCCCAATCATTCAATCCCAGACACCCCGCGACATTCCGATTGTCACCGTCATGACAAAACGCTTCCGGGAAAACATAAATCAACAAGGAGAAACATTCATGAAAATTTTATTCGCGACGCTCGCGTTGTTCGCGATGGCGTTTTCGGCGCTTATTTTCGCCGGGGCCTCGAGAGCCGAATCACCCGTCACTTTTTCGGGTTTCATCGAGCTTAACCGCTACGACCACGGAGGCTATTTCAATGTCACCGATTATTTGCCGAAGGCCGACGATCTGGGCGATCATTATTTCAGCACCAGGTTGAGACTCAACGTGAGCTTCAAACCGACGGATTATTTGGAGATCAAATGGCGTCTCCACGCCCCCCACGCGCAGAGATGGGGAACGGGCACGGCTCAATTGACCCCGTCCACGAGGTACATTTACGGAATAGTGACGACCGCGATAGGCAAATTCAGCGCGGGCAGAATAAGCTACGACCTCAATTCCGCGGGACTCCAAACGTTGGGTTATTTGCCTTACTGGGGCATGAACGCCCAGTTCAATCCTTTTGACGTGGACAGCGAAGACGACGGGATAATGTACAGAAACGATTGGGACAACGGCTTCGGTCTCAAGGCTTTCTATCTGAAAGACGCGAGCGAGTCGGACGTGAAAGACGGCGACTACGACAGATATTCCATCGAACCTTACTACAAATGGGAAGGCGGCGGGGCCTCTTTCGCCGTTCAATACGACAGGAACATGACGAACGACGTCATCGAAAATTATTACGTGAGCGTCAACCCGGCCATCGTTCATTCTTTTGCCGTGGGCGAAGGCACTTCCCTGGGGTTTCACGCGGAGGCGAAATATTCAGTCGGAAAAAGAAGGGACACCGCGGCCTCCGACGAATACACCATTGACGGACTCGGTGTTTACGCGGATCTCGCTCTCATGTATCCCAGCGGGGACGTGACCCTGTCGGGCTGGTGGTTCAACGGCAACGAAGAGGGCGATCCGGCGTCACACGTGACGGGCGGCGGAACGAGACACGATTTGGTCGACGGCGGGGAAGGATTCTATCCCTTCGTGGTTTTTTATCTGGGTCATTATCACGACGCCGGCTATTTTAACCACAATTCGTACATGCAGCCGAATCATTGGGGAGTGGCCCTTCTCGGCAATCACAGATTCACCGAAAAAATAAATTTCAACTGGTCGGTCGGGACATTCCAAAGAGTGAAGGATTATTTCAACGCCGAGGACAAGGCCATTTCCAAAAACATGGGCACGGAGGCGGATCTCGGATTGGACGTCACTCTCATGGATAACCTGTATTTCAACTCCAAGGTCGGCGTCTTCGCTCCGGGCGATTATTATCAGCAAAGATATCCGACCGCTTCGATTTCCGATTTGGTTTGGGCTTGGGGCAACAGACTCACTTACACGTTCTGACGACAACCCCGACATGGCGGGCGTTTGATTCATGACGCCTGCGACCGCCCGGATTCCGCGAAACGTAAAATTCCCGGAATCCGGGTTTTTTTGTGCTTCCCGCGTCGTTTTGTCGTTTCATGGCGGGAGGACAAAGTCCGCCCGACGGCGAAAAAAGAAGGCCCTCAAAAGCCGCTGGGGCTCTTGAGGGCCTTCTTTCCGGCTCGCGCCGAAGAGAGAGAAAAAAAGGGAAATGAAAGAAAAAAACATCAAACGATGAGGCGGACAAACAGAGAGAGAGAGAGAAAAAAAAGGAAAACAAAGGACAAAACAACCGAACGAACAATGAAACAATGAGACGCGGAAACAAATCGACGAATGAACAAATCGACAAAGAATCAAAGAATCGACGAATCAAAGAATCATGGAAACACGGAAGCCGCGAAACAAAACGTCGAGAGAAAAAACGGGAAAACAACGGACCGCGCGGCGCGGTCATTCCGGAGGATTCCGAAGAAGGCGGTCAAATCAATAGTAGGCGTCCCCGAAATGGTAAAAAAGCAGAAGACCGGCCTTGACCTGGTCCGGGCTGCCTCTTTGGACGATGGGGGAGTCGGCCGCCTCACCGATGAGGCGGGTGTAAGAGGCGAAGAAATCCAAAGAGATCTTGGGAGAAAAAAAGTAGTCGACCGAACCCATGAGACTGATGTCCTTGAAACCGGCCTCCGGACTGTAGGCGGTGTAACCGCTCGCGGTCGCCTGCTCGGCGGTCACCCCGAAATAGGTGCGGTTGAAGGTGGCGTCGGCGAAGCTGCTCGAGGCCATGAAGCCCCAGCGGAGCCTTTCGTTCGGTTGATTCACGTAGGCCGCCCGCAGATCCACCTCCAGACCCCTGTCGTTGCTCAAGCCGTAGAAGGTCTTGACGCTGAAAACGAGGTCTTCCAGGCTGAGAGTCACCGTGCCCCCGGCGGTGAGGTTGAGGTTGATGTCCCCCATGCCGTTCAGGATGGAGCTGCTTCCGTCGTATCTCGGCTCGCGGTAGTTCAACGCCGGAGCTATCTCGAGTCTTTCCGGAATGAGCAAAAGCCTCACGCCCAGTCCCTTGTCGGTGTTCAGGAAGACCGGGCCGTAATTCAGTTTGAAATACGGGAAGAAGTCATAGCCCACGTCCTTGGCCCCGGTGAAGACCGGGGAGTAGGCGATGCCCAGGCCGACGGAACCGTGGAAATCGGAGTATTCGTCGAATTCGTCGTAAAAGAGTTGGGCGCGGCCCTGCGCGGCGTTCATGAGAAGAATGAGGAGGGCCGCGGCGGCGATTCGTGAAAGTCTTTTCATTTTCGAACTCCGGAGGGGTGGCGGGAAGGGCGGAAAGGCCCCGAAAACCCCAAAAACGAGAGGCGCGACGGAAGCGAAAAACGAAAACCGGCGAACCGGGGGTTAATTTCACTCGCGTTACGCTATCGCGCCAAAAAAACATCCCGATGGAAGCCGCGAAAACCGCTTTTGAGGCCAAAACGGCTTTTTTCGGCATTTTCGCGCGAGAGCGCGGACGGTTTTTTCCGCGAAGACGAGACCCGGGGCGCGTCCGATTTTTCCCGGAAGCGAATCCAATACATTAGTGTATCTTTGTTTCACAATTATGTCAATGGATATTCCAATTTATTTCAGGATGTTTTAATGGTTTTTTTGAGGTTGAATCGCGTCATTGTAAATGTTTTCACACATAACCACAACATAAAGCGCTTATTGTTGTTTCCCCCGGCACATGCCGCGGTCGCGACCGAAACGCGGGATAAAACGGTGAAAATGAGTTCTCCCGCGATTTTTTTCCCGTCCCCGGCTTTAAGTTCGCGGGCTTGTTCCCGGGTCCCGGGGAGAGGCGGGAGCCGCGAAGGGATTCGCTCCGACGGCCGCCGGGGCCCTCGCGACCCCGAAAGCGGCCCCGCGGGAGATTGAAATGACGGTCTTCGGGTTTTCGAATTTTCGGGGGACCCGGGGCCCGACCCCGAAATTTTTTAAATATTCATTGATTTCGAGAAGTTAGGCCAAAATGTTCATCAAAGGTTCCCGGGATCCGATAAGAAGCGCGGGGGGTTTTTTCCGCGGGCGACCCAGGGGGTCCGGGACGTCCCGGGCGCTCCGGGGAAAGGGCTTTCGACCGCGCGCGGCATTCCCCGGGTCCCCGAATCCTCGAAAAATTCGGTTGACAAGAGACGATCGCGCCGATTTCGGGGAGGCCTTTCCGGACCTTCGCGAAAAGTCTCGCGCTCTCTTGCTTTCGTTTCGGCCGGGGTGTATCATGAAGCCACTTGGGAAACGGGCCCTTGTTTTCTTTCCGGGCCCCAAGTCGGCGAAATTTCCGTTTTTTTCGTTTTCGAACGAATATTTGTCCGGACGGCCTTTTTTGGCCGGCTTTTTTTCGCGCGGTTTTTTTTTCGCGGGGGTTTTCGGCGTCTATTCCGGGGCTTTCGGTCCCCGGACGGTCGCCCCGGGGTTTTCCCCGATTTGTCCCGAAAATTCCCCGAGTCACGATAATTTGATGTTTTTGGCTCATTTTTGTTCCCCGAACGATGAGTGAGTCCGTCGCGGTCGACATGAGTTCGACGGAGTGTCGTCAAGCCCTTTCGGGGCAAATGCCCCCGGGCGAATCGATCGCCACCCTTTTGGAACGCGTCGCTGAGTCCTTTCGATCCGCGGCCCCGGGAGATCTTCTTCCCGCGCCGCCCCGGGGGGCGCCCGTCGCCGGGGCGGTCGGGTCGGCTTCCCCCGCACAACAATCATTTCTCTAATCAAGGAGTTCCGACATGAGAGAACAAGTCGAATTGGCTCTCGGAAAAGTTCGTCCCTTCCTTCTCGCCGACGGGGGGGACATCGAATTGGTCGACGTCAAAGACGGAGTCGTGGAGGTCCGCCTTACCGGAGCCTGCGGCAGCTGCCCCATGTCACAGATGACCCTGCGCCAGGGAGTGGAAAGGGCCTTGAAGGAAGCGATCCCCGACGTGAAAAAGGTCGTGGCCGTGAACATCCCCGCTTTCCCCTCTTTTTGACGCCCGCATAAACCGGTTTTCGTCCGGGCGGGGCTCCCGCGAGGGCGGGCGCCCGGCCCGGACGCGGCCGTTCCGCGTTTTACCTTCACTCGTCCGGCCGTTCGTTCCCTTCGTTTGACATTCGACGGTTCTTTGGTCCATAATCGGGCCTTCCGAACGCGAGGTCCGCCCGGGGGGTTCGGATCCCCGCGGCCCGCGGCGGCCGGCG
>JAITKT010000472.1 GCA_031278225.1 Deltaproteobacteria bacterium | reverse complement strand
CCGGCCTCGGGTCCGGCGGGGGTTTTTCAAGGGGTTTCGCGAGTGTCTCGTCCGATCCTCGCCCGATTCCCGCCCGACCGTTGCCTAGGCTCTTCGCGGGACCGCCGCGGGGGCCGGGTCGGGAGCGGACGCGCTTTCCGGGGAGCGTCGGGGGAATCTTCCGGGGGCTCTTCCGCCGGAACGTCCCGGGCGCGGGGAACGGATCCCGGGGGCGGAGCCGGACGCGGGCGGAATCTCTTCATTTTCATTATTATATGTTATAATTTTCGCAATGCAAGGCGAGCCGCGTCAAGCCGGGACGACGGGACGCTTTGGGGGGAGGCAACATGACCGACGAGACATCCGCTCTTTTGGAATCCGGCCGAATAAGCGACCCCTTTTCGGTTTTGGGAGCCCGTCCGATTTTGTGGGACGGACGCCCGGCGGTCCGGTTCAGGGTGTACATGCCGGACGCCCTGAAGGTTTCGGTGCTTCTTCCGGGGGAAACCCTGGAACTTTCGGCGGATCCGGAAGACCCGGCCAAGGCCCTCTTCTCCGGTTTGCATTTCGGGGACCACGAATACAAGCCCTACAGGCTCAGAGTCACCTACAAGACCGGGGGGGCGGTCTCGACCTTTTTCGACGCCTATTCCTTCCGGCCGGTCCTGGGGGAACTGGACCTCTTCCTCTGGAACGAGGGAAACCACTACAAAATTTACGAAAAGCTCGGGGCCCATCCCATGACCTGCCAGGGGGTGAAAGGCGTGCTTTTCGCGGTCTGGGCGCCTTCGGCCAAAAAGGTGTCCCTCGTGGGGGACAGGAACCTCTGGGACGGGAGAAGACTCCAGATGAGACCCCGGGGAGCCTCGGGGGTGTGGGAGCTCTTCGCTCCCCATTTCCGGGAGGGGGACCTCTACAAGTTCGAGGTGACGACCCGGGAGGGCACGGTCCTCATGAAATCGGACCCCATGGCCTTCCTCATGGAACAGCGGCCCAAGACGGCCTCGATTGTTTGCGATCTCAACAAATACGAGTGGAACGACCAAGACTGGACAAGCGGCCTCAAACACCGGAATTTGTTGAAAGAGCCGTTGTCCGTCTACGAGATCCACTTGGGCTCCTGGAGGCGAAGGAGCGACGGCTCTTGGAAGACGTACAGGGAAACGGCCGACGAGCTTGTCCCGTACCTGCTCGACACGGGCTTCAACTGGCTGGAGTTTTTGCCGCTGGCGGAGCATCCCTTCGACGCTTCGTGGGGATATCAGGTCTCCGGCTATTACGCGATAACGTCCCGCTTCGGGGGTCCGGACGATTTCAGGTATCTGGTCGACAAATGTCACCGGGCGGGAATAGGGGTCATCATGGACTGGGTCCCGGCGCATTTTCCCCGGGACTCCTTCGCCCTGGAGTTTTTTGACGGAACCCATCTTTACGAGCATCAAGACCCGAGACAGGGGGCCCACAGCGACTGGGGCACCCTCATCTTCAACTACGGAAGAAACGAGGTGAAAAACTTCCTCGTGGCCAACGCCCTCTTCCTCGTGGACCAATACCACGTGGACGCCCTCCGGGTGGACGCGGTGGCCTCCATGTTGTACCTCGATTACTCGAGAAAAGAGGGGGAATGGATCCCCAACCGCTACGGGGGACGGGAAAACCTCGAGGCCCTGGAGCTCTTCAAGACCCTGAACACCAAGCTTTACGAGCTTTACCCCGGGGCCATGACCATAGCCGAGGAGTCCACGGCCTTCCCCTCGGTGACGAGGCCCGTTCACCTTGGGGGTCTGGGCTTCATGTTCAAATGGAACATGGGCTGGATGCACGACATGCTGGACTTCATGTCCAAGGACCCCATCTACCGCCGCTACAACATGGAAAGGCTCACCTTCGCGCTCCTCTACGCCTTTCACGAGAATTTCATCCTCCCCCTCTCCCACGACGAGGTGGTCTACGGGAAGAAGTCCCTCTGGGACAAAATGCCCGGGGACTACGGACAGAAGTGCGCGAACCTCCGTCTTCTTCTGGCCTACATGTTCGCGGAGCCCGGGAAAAAACTCCTCTTCATGGGGGGCGAGTTCGGGCAGATGTTCGAGTGGGACCACAATTCCTCCCTCGCCTGGGACCTCCTCCAAAACCCCTGGCACGCGAAACTCCAAACCTTCGTGCGGGATTTGAACAAGCTCTACAAAAACGAGCCCTCCATGCACGAGCTCGACTACGACTGGAGGGGTTTCGAGTGGGTGGATTTCAGGGACTCCGATTCCACGGTCATAAGTTTCATCCGCCGGGCCCAAGACCAATCCGACCTCACCTTTTTCGTCTTCAACTTCACTCCGGTGGCCAGACGGGATTACCGCCTGGGCGTCCCGACCCCGGGGTATTGGAAGGAGCTCATCAACTCGGACTCGGAAATTTACGGCGGGACCAACGTCGGCCTGGGAGGCGGGGTCATGTCCGAACCCGTGAAGTCCCACGGAAGGGATCACTCCATCCGCGTGACCTTGCCGCCCTTGGGGTTCATCGCTCTCAAATGTCTTTGATTGGAGAATTCACATGGCTTACGAGGTCATCCGCAACGCGATGGTCTATTTCAGTCCCACGGGGTCCGTCCGCGCCATAGCCCGAAGCATTTCCCAGGGCGTGGCCATAAACCCCCGGGAATTCGACCTCACGCTGCCATCCGTCCGCGAGAGGAAAGTGACTTTGGAAGACGCCGAGTTCGTGCTTTTGGCCTTTCCCGTCTACGGGGGGAGGCTTCCGGCCATCATGCGGGCTTACATCTCCCAGCTCCCCCGGGGCAAAAGACCCGTGGCGGCCGTGGTGGTCTACGGAAACGTCGGTTTCGGGGACGCCCTTCTGGAGCTCTACGACCTTTGCGTCTCGAGGGATTTCGACGTCGTGGCCGCGGCCGCCTTCATCGGCGAGCACGCCTACTCGAGCGTCCTCGGGAGCAAACGTCCCAACGAGGCCGACAAGGAACGGGCGCGCGTTTTCGGGGTGGGGATCCGCCAGGCCCTCTTCACCGACGGAAACATCGTCCGCTCCATCCTCTCCAAAGGTTCCGGCGCCACCTCCAAGCCCCCCCAACTCCCCAGTCAGATAACCTTCATGCTCCGCCCCCGCTCCTGCGAGTCCTGCCGCAACTGCGTGTACTCCTGCCCCGTGTCGGCCTTCATCAACAACGACCCCGCGAACATCGACTACGACAAGTGCATCGGATGCGGGGCCTGCATCAAATTGTGCCCCCACAAGGCCAGGGTCTACATGGACGACGATTTCCTGGACGACGTGGCGTGGATGGTCGCCAACAACCAGGACCCCAAGCAGCCGGCCATATATCTCCCCCCCAACCTGCCGGAGTATTTCAGGTAAACCACCCCCCACCCCCGAGGGCAAAGCCTTTTCCCGAATCCTCCCCCCGCCGGAAGACGGGGCCGGCGGGATTGCGCCGGGATTTCGGGCGGTCGTTTCCCCCGACCCGGCGTTCCGACGGGAATCAGCCCCGGGAAAACTCCCTTCCCGCCCCGATCCGGGCGCGAACTTTTGAGACAATGTTCCGGGGATGGCGCGCCGCTTCTTGAATTCCCTCGAAAATACATTATAATGTCCCGTGACAAATCAGAATTTTCCCACTCCCGTTCGTTTGTTCGGGTTTTGGTTTTCGCGAGACGCGGGCTCACTCCCCCGTGACCGGAAAGACCGGCCGAAAAGGCCAATCGAATCCGCCGATTCCAAAGTGGCGCAGGCCCCCGCTTTCCCGGGTCTTTGATTTTCGTCAATCGACGCGCGCGGAAATCCCCGCCTCGCCGCGAAAAAACATTCGCGGGGGGAGTCCGGGGTTTGGAAAGCGACCCGCGGCGCGTATTCCGCTTGTCGCGGGCATGCCGGGGGATTCAAGCCGCACCGCCGGTTCGACTTTTATTCGTTCGAATCATGAAAAAACCGGTCATCGCCGCGTCCGCCGGGGAGGCTCCGAGGGCGACGCGGAAGTCCGAAAGGGGAAACGCGCGCATGGGCCGAAAGGCCGGAAACGCCTGAAGACAATCCAAACCGCGAAGGCACCGGAACGAATCCGGTCTTACCCCGGGAATCGGGGATTCGTCGCGGACGGAGTCCGAAGCGCCCGGCGCCGGACGCCTCGCGAACGCATACCCCCGGGCATGGCCGGGAAAAACACGAGCGGTGAAAACATGATCGCGAAAGATCCGCGGGAGAGCGAAAACAAGGCTCTCGTGAAAAGACGCCGGAAGAGCGACCGCGAACCGGAAAACCCGTCCCTTTCGGCCGCGGGCGTGGGTGGTTCCGCCGAAGAAACGGACTTCCGTCCGGGTGAAATCGCCCCCGCGGACGCCATGAACGTTTCGGCCGCGCCCGTCCCCCCGGCGGATGCCGGGCAAGACCTTTCCCCCGCCCCGGGCGCGGCGAAAACGCCCAAAAGGGTGGTGCGGTTTTCCCAAGGGGGAGACCCCGCCCCGGCCGCGAAAAAATCGGGCGAAGCCTCGAAAGACAAGGACGCCCCCGGCAAAAAGAAGAGGGGGAAATATCAGCACAAGCCCTCGACCAAGCCGCCCAAAAGAGTGAGGAAGATCCTTTCCCGCACCAACCCCGAGGTGCTGAAAAAGCTGGGGGAAATCCTGGAGCTGGAAAAGACAAGGGACCCGGAGGCGGCGAGGCTGAGGGAAGAAAAAGAGGCCAGAAGGCTGGAGTTCGCGGAGAAACGGGGGGAGAAAAAGGACACCTCCCACCGCAGGCTCAACAAGAAAACCATGAGGTTTCTGAAGAAGTACGGGATACCGCCGTCGAGCGCCGAGGACAACCGCACGACCAAGAAGGCCCTGAGCTACAGGCTCCTCTTTTCCCACAGGCCCTTGGGGGAGATGGACGACGGGGAGGCCCTCTCGAACATCAGACTGTTGTTTCTGGCCCACGCCGACCACAACGTACCCAAGACCATGGACAAGTTTCTGACCTACATGAAAAACAACATGTGCCGGGGGATCAGCGACGCGGAGCTGGACAGGGTGATGAGGCTCTTAATCGACAACGACTACCTCGTCGTCAGGAACAACAAATTGTCCGTGAACGTCGGCTGAGGGTCGGGGCGCGGTCGCGAAGGGATAGCGATCCCGATTACCGACCCGCCTCGGTCTCGGTTTTCCCGAGGAACCAGGAGAGTTCGCTTTTCAGGAAATCAAGGGTTTCGGAAGGGCGTTTGGCCCGGGCGTAAGCCTCCCAAGTCTTGGGGCATTCTTCCTTTATCGTCTTCATGGCGTGAAGGGTCGCTATTTCGCCGTCCGAGGGGCAGACCAGCGTTCCCCCGCGCTTTAAAAAATCGTCCACCGTTTCCGAGCATTTCTTTCCGCTCGGCGGCGGACCGAACCGTATGACGGCGAGCTTCGCGTTTTCGACGTCCGAGGCGATGCCCGCGCTCGCGACGGCGGTGTTCACGCGTTTGATGAACGCGATGGCGTTGGATTGCGGTATCGCCCAAAGGGAAAGCGACCTGACCGCGACGGTGTTGTCCAAGAGTCGCAGGGT
>JAITKT010000442.1 GCA_031278225.1 Deltaproteobacteria bacterium | reverse complement strand
AGGCCTGGAATTTCACGGCCGGGGCCCCCGAGCGTTTGGCCGCCCGGAGCATTTCGACCAAGAGGTCCCGGTCGCCGAGGGCGTTTCCCCCGAACTCGAGGACGAGGAGTTTCTTTTTCGGGGTTTCGTCGGAAGCCGGGGTCGCGGTCAAGGTTTTCTCCGTCCGGGGGAAAGGGAGTCGGACGATCCGGAACGCGGGGGGTCCGCGCCCGGTTTCCCGCCCGCGACGGGAAGCGGCCGGGGGCGCGGCCGACGGCGCGGTCGACGGGGCGGCCGACGGGGCGGCCGACGGGGCGGCCGGCGGAGCCTCGGGGAGGCGCCGAAAGGTCAGACTGCCCCGGAACCGGTCGCGGAATCGGCGTCGGCGTCGTTCTCCAGGTTTTCCATCTTGATTATCACCCCCTCGAGGCCGATGAGACCGTTGTTGGAATACTCCAGGCGGTTGAGGGAGAAGAGGTAGGCCGACTCCATGAGCCCCGGGCGGAGGGAGGACAGGACGTGCCTCTTGAAATTGTCCCCGCTTATGAAATTTCTGACCGTCACCTGGGGCAGGGCCTCGGGGTGGTAATCGGTCAGGGCGGGGCACTTGAAGATTCTGGAAGGGGGGCACCTCTCGAGAAGGGGGGTGATGTTCACGGCGTCCTTGGGCACGCAGCCTATGAGGGTGGTTTCCCTGGAAAGGGAGAAGTTTCTTTTCCCCACGGCCCGGATGCGCAGTTCCCCGTCCCCGTTGATCTCGATGTTCTTGTAATTGCTCCCCAAAAGCCAGGAGACGTGGCGCAGGTTGTTTTTGATGGCCACGTCCTGGAGCCCCAAAAGCACGTTTCTCGGGAGGATCGGGTGCCCCCCGGGGAAAAAGGCGGAACCTTCCCGGAAATCGTCCGGGTACGCCCCCCGGGTCAGGAAGTCGAAGAAAACGTCGGCCAGCTTTTCTTCCCTTTCCGTCTGGACCCTCAGGCGTTCCCGGAGGTTCAGGGCGGTTTTGAAGGCGTTGGCCGGGTGGGTCAGGAGGTAGTTCTTCCTGTGCCTGCGGAAGGACGGAAGGTTTTTGTCGCGGTCCAGCTCCTCGAAGGCGAGATTCAGCTCCACCGCCTTGCGGTCGCTCTTGTCCCCGCCGTTTTTTCCCGTGTCCGGATGAAAGGCTTTCTGCAGGTTGCGGTACAGCCCCTTCAAGACGTTGAAAAGGTCCTCTTCGCTCAGGGCTCCCACGAGACCCGGGGTGAGCCCGAAGATCTCGAAGGGGTTTTTGGGGGGGATTGTGTTCGAGGAAGCTTTCTTCATTGAAAAACGTCGTCCGAAACGAAAACGGGCGGGGAGCCGCGGCCCGAAAAGGGGGGCGGTCGGCCCGGCGAAACGCTCGAAAAAAGGGAAAAAGGGGAAAAAAGCGAAAAGAACCGAAAAAATCGAAAAAAAACCGGAAAAACGAAAAAAACGAAAAAAAGGGAAAAAAGGGGAAAAACCCTCAGGTCTCGCGACCGGTTTTAGCGAACCTCAGGAGGACCTCGCGATTCGTGCCCACGGGACCGAGGGGCGTGAGGGTCACGAAACCCCTTCTCAGGTGGTCCACGTCGGTGTTGTCCTCCAGGAGCTCGGGCACGGCCTCCCTCTGACGCGTGACCACCATGGTCCCGTCGGGGTTTTTCGCGACGTCCAGGGTTTCGGGGGCCGCCTCCGTCTGAGAGACCACCCAGACGTATTCTTCGGACAGGAGCCGGTGGGGGATGTTGACGTTCAGGATGACCCCGACGGGGATCCCGTAAGAGGGGAACTTCCCGACGACGTCCGCCGCGATCTTCCCGACCCCGTTCCAGTCGTAGGGCTCGAGTTTTTGGACGGAAAAGGCGATGGCGGGGATTTTGTTCGCCGCGCCTTCCAGGGCGCCCGCGACCGTTCCGGAGTAATTGACGTCGAACCCGACGTTGAGGTCGTTGTTGACCCCCGAGACCACGAGGTCGAAGGGTTTTTCCCGGAAGAGTTCGATGCCCACCCTCGCGGAGTCCCCGGGGGTGCCGCTCGTCGCGTAGCCCGTTGAGCCGTCGGGCATTTTCGTCGGGGTGACGAGAATGGGTTTCCTCAGGGTCACGGAGTGGGAACTCGCGCTTCTTTCCCTGTCGGGGGCGCAGGCCGTCACCTCGTGTCCCGCCTTGGTCAGGGCCTCGAGGGCGGTCAAAAGGCCCCGGGCGTTGATGCCGTCGTCGTTGGTCAGAAGAATTCTCAAAAATCACTCTCCTCCCGGAAAAAAAATCGGGGGTTTCGGGGTTTCGGGGGCGTTCGGGAGCGGGACCCCCGGAGCGGGACACCGGGAGCGGGACCCCGGCCGGGGGCGTCGGACGTCCCCGACCGGAAAGGTCGGTTCAAGAGCGGGAGAAGATCATCGCGCGTCCGTGACCTCCGACGGGGGAACGATGTCGTTCAGGGCCGTGTCGGTCGCGGGGTCCGCGGCCGGTTCGTCCCGGGGCGCGGCGGAGGCGACGGGTCGCGGGGCGGGCCGGTTTCCCGGTTGCCCCACGGTCCCGTGAATGGCGAGTCTCACCCGGGAGTTTTCGGGGTCGTTGGAGATGACGGTCACCGTCTTCAAAAACTCCTGCCCGGCCCATTCCCGGTAAAGGTCGACGTTCACGGAGATCTTCCCGGTGCGCCCGGGGGCTATGAAACTGTCGAAACTGGCGAGGGTGCAGCCGCAACCGGGCACCACGCGTTCTATTATCAGGGGATCCCGCCCCTCGTTTTTGACGATGAAATCGTGTTTCACCGCGGTTCCGGCCGGATTCTGACCGGCCTCGTATTTTGGGGAGACGACTATGAGTTTCGGGTCGGCGTCGGCGGGTCGCGCGAAGCCGGTCAAAAGGAGCGCGAAAGAAAGGCCCAATATGACGGGCACCGGATTTGGTTTCATTTTCAGCCTCGATGTGAACCTGACATATCCGTGAGTGGGAATATTTCGAAAAAAAACGGGCGCCGCGAAAAAAAAAGCGCGACGAACGCGAAAGGCGCGAAAGCGAAAAAGGCGCGGAAAGGCTTCCCGGCGCGAGGCGCGGAATGACCCGCGGACGGAGCCGGGCGGAAAGACGTCCCCGCGACGAAAGGCGCCGGGACTCAATGCGGATTATACATCCTTTTGACCGAAAGATTAAGCTTCGGTATTTCCGCCGGGCCCCGAAAACACGTGCGAAAGCGTGTATTTGCGGAACTTATGGCGGAAAACCGGAAGAGGCCGAAAAGCCCTTGAAATTTGGCACAAATCGTGAATCGCGGCGTTCCCCGCGTTCGCGCGGGCCGTTGTTCTCGCGGGCTTTCGGCGACGCGGTTCGCGAGGGAACGGCGTTTTTTCGCGGTTGACGGCGAAAAGCGCGGCGACGCTTCCCGAAAACCGCCGTTGCCCCGGGAAACGGAAAACGCGTTAGCGGGAGACCCGCGCCGGAAGGGCTTTCGCCCGGCGCGGCGTCGAAAGGGAGGCGAAAGGGGAGGTTTCGCGGGGAGCGGGCGCGGCGGGAGGGGGAGCGGCGCGGCGGAACGGGGGGCGGAAGAAGGTGAGGAGGGGGAAGAAGGGCGAAAACGCGAGGTAAACGGTTCGAAGCGGCGGGGAGGGCCCGGAGGCGACGGCGGGCGCGAAGGCGGGGAGCCACTCAAAGCGACGGGGGGGATCCCCCCGCGCGGCCTTCGCGCGTCGCCACCGGGTGAGGCCGGGACCCGGAAGCGGGAAAATCAAAAAAAAGACCGCGGAAACCCGAAAACCCGGGGCCCGTCCCGGTCCGTCCAGGTCCGTTCCCGCCCATGGCGGTCCAACGCGGCCGGTTTCGGGGAAAGCCGCCCCGAATCCCCCGGGGGTTTCGGGACGGGCGGGGGAAGGCGCGGTCCCGCGGGGCTAAGAGACGGAGTTCCAGGCCTCCAGGAGCTTGGGTTTGAGTTTTTCGAAGACGGCGCTCTCGTCTTCCATGAGGGCCCTCATCTGGCCCGAGGGGACGGAGCTTATGAGTTTCTTGAAGTTTATGAGCCTCACGAAGAACGGGGGAATCAGGGCCCGGATCACGGCCTTTCCGTTTTCGGGCCCGAGTTTTTTGAACCGGGCGGCCCCGGCGTAGATTAAGAGGGCCCATTCGTTCGCGGGGACCTCCAGGTTGTCGAGGGAGTTGTTTTGGAGGTCCGAAAGGAGCTTGAGGTGTCCGGGGAAGCACTGTCTCCAGAGCGCGTCGTGTTCGACGGCCGACTTTCGGATGTGCTCCAGGAAGGTTTCGTTGGAGCAGGCCAGTTCCCTCGGGGGCAGGATCTCGGGCTTGAGGTCGGTCCCTATGACGGGGGTGGGTCTCGAATGCCCGGATTTGGTCCAGAATTCCGGATACAGAACCATGAGCTCGTAGAAGGAGTGGAGAATCTCGTAGAACTGCTCCCCGAGGGAGGTGTCCACCAAAAGCCTCTGCTTTCCCACCCTCGGGTCCCCCATGAAAGACTGGTAGACGGGGCCGTGCTTCACGGCGAGCATGGCGGTGGCGAGCTCTATGGAAAAAAAGCTGTCCTCCGAGGGCCATTCGGCCGTGTTGAAGAAGACCTCGTTCAGGGAGCCCGAGAAGGCCGCGTCCCCCAGGTTGGGGTTTAAGATTCTCCTCCCGAAGAGGGTCCGGAAGAGGGGGTAGGAGAGGAGGTGGGTCACGGGCAGGTCGAAGTGCTGCCTGGAGTACAGGGGGGAAGTGAAGCAGGCCCCCCGCTCCAGAATGGGTTCCAGGAGCCTGGGGAGCCAGGCCTTTTTGAGCGTGGCCGTGGAGGCCTCGAAGGTCACTATGGCCTTGGCCTTCAGGCGGTGGGCTATCTCCACGAGGTTGAAGAAGGAGTGCTTCCGGAGCCTCGCTTCGGGGGGGGTGCTCACGTAGATCTTGGGAACGTCGGAGGGGGAGGCCAGAAAGACCTCCCTCGTGTCGTCTTCGGAACAGGAGTCCAGGTTCACGATGACGCCCTTGAGATCGGGATAGTACCTGGTCAGGCCGCCGGCGGCCTTGTAGACGCTGTACCCCATTTCGTCGGAATTGTCCCGGGAATAGATGCCCACGACGATGTCCGCCTCGGACACGCGTCCGGGATTCAGTTCGGTGGAGATGTGGCTGTCGACCTTGCTTGTGTTGTTCATATGAAAAAACCAAAAAACCAAATGAAACTC
>JAITKT010000293.1 GCA_031278225.1 Deltaproteobacteria bacterium | reverse complement strand
TTCGGCCGGGGATGCCTCCTTACGAGAGAGAGAGAGAGAGAGAGAGAGAGAGAGAGAGTGCAATATTCATGCCACTATCTCCGAAAGCATGCCCGGCGCCGACACCCGTCAAAATCGACGGGTTTTCCGTGCTCGCCTGTGTCGTCGCGTTCTTTGGCATGGTGGTTTCCAAATGACGGGGCGGAGCCGTCGCGAATCAAAAAAGCGGTTTCCGGGGGGAAGTCCCGGGAAGTTTTTTTCCCCGACGAAAACAAGACCCGGTCACCGGCCGGCTGGTTGGCGGAGGGACGCGGGAAGAGCTTTGGATTCGCTCGAGAAAAATCAAAGGCGCTTTGACTTTTGACACAAAAAAAACCGGAGCGAAAAAACGGGAGCGAGGGAAAAGGCGGGAGAGCGGGACGCTCGGTCATTGAAGAGGATGAAAGGGGTAAAGGAAGGAACTCCAAAACCAAACCCATGCTTCAAGAGAACGGTGAGCGGCGATCTCCCGGCTTGACAATAAAACACACGATCCGGTGGTCAAGAACACAGGCCACCGCGTATTCTTATAAAGCCAAGTTTTTCGCGGGTTTTGGAGTGAAAAAACGAACTAAGGCAATCTATAGGATATTTCACGTTCTTGTCAAGACCCGAAAGTAATTTTTTTTCATTTTTCATGGCTTTTTTGAACTTTTTTATTTTTTTGCAACATACCGAAATATCTGATTTTTTTTGATTTCGTCAAAATTTTTCAATGATTCGCCGATAAAACAGTAATATTCAGATTAAAATCAATGATAAAAGGTTCTTTAATCGTATTATAATTTTATAATGAAAATATTAATCTTAGTATGTATATTATATGATATTATATCTTATCATAGGCCACTTTGATTTCCCCCGGAGTCTTGACGATAATCTCTTCCGACCGGGTTTTTTGGTCGACAAACCGGCTCATGCCCGCGTCGGCCGGGCTTGGTCCGGGCCCGAGGCATGGTGTCCCGTCGTTCGACGAACGATGACGTCGCGGTTCCGACATTGTTTTTCGGTCGCGGGAATTCCCCCGCGCCCGGATTGTTTCCGAGGGAAGACCGAAGACATTGGTGACGGGGAAAGCCCGCCGATTTTGGTTTACGCGCGGTCGTCCGGCGCTTCGCCGGGTTTTTTTTGTAAAAATCAGTCGAATCTTCCCGCGTCGTCAAAGCCCGGTTTTATTTGAATTTCACCCTTCGAATTTATGAAACCCCATTTTCTTCCGATCCGCACGGCGGCGTAACCGTTGGAAAAAACCGAGGCCTTGTCGAAAAACGGGGTGACGAGGTAGTCCCCGTCGATTTTCACGTAACCCCATTTCCCGTCCAGCTTCACGGGGGCGAGATTTTGCGAGAAATATTTGACCTCGTCGAAATTCGGGTTTATCTGCCAGACTCCCTTTTTGGTCAGAAATCCCCATTTGCCGTTGTATCTGACTCCCGCCAAGTCCTCGCGGAAGTTGTCGGCGTATTGGAATTCGGCGGGAATCACGAGGCTCCCGTGAAAGTCGGCGTAACCCCATTTGCCATCGAATTTCACGGCCGCGAGTCCCTCCCGGAACCTGACGTCGAGTTCGTTCGCGAATTTGGGAGCCATCGCGAATTCACCCTCTTTGTCGATGAAACCCCACTTGTCGGTGAGTTTCACCCCGGCGAAGTCCTCGTGAAAGTCCTCGGCGTCGCTGTAGACGAGAGGAACGACGACCTCGCCTTTCTTATTGATGAAACCCCATTTGCCGCCCTCGGAGACTCTCGCGAGACCTTGGCGGAAGTCGGAAACGTAGTCGTATTTCGCAACGATCGCGACGTTTCCGAATTTGTTCATGAAGCCCATCCTGTGATTAATCATGACCCGGCACAACCCTTCGTTGAAGCTTCCCAGGCCGTCCCAGAGCGGACCCACCGCGATCTTACCCTCTTTGTCGACGAACCCCCACCGGTCGTCCAGTTTGACGGCGGCGAGGCCCTCCCGGAAATCTTCCGCGTCATCGTAAAGCGGTTTCACGACGATCCTTCCTCTTTCGTCCGCGAAACCCCACTTGCCGTTCTTGAGGATCCTTCTCATTCCCTCGCTCGCGTTTCCGACGAAATCATATTCCGGTTCCGCCGCCCATTCCCCGTTCGCGTTCACGAGCCCCCATTTTTCCTCCACCCTCACCGGGGCTAAGGGTCCGGCCGCAGGGGTTTCGGATGGGGCCTTCGTCGCGGCGAGGGCTTCCCCGGGAGCGAAAGAGGTTTCGGAGAAAACGACGTTTTCGCGACGCGACGCGTCGGAAAAATCGGAGCCGAAGGGGTCGGGATTGTCGCGGTTTCGGGTTTTCGACGGGACGGGGTTGGCGGAGTCCGCGGGAGGATTCCCGAGGGCGGGGAGAGGGCTTCCGCCGTTCGTTTGTTTTCGGCCGCTCGAAATTTCGGGCGCCGCTTCCGGTCCGGCTTCCCGGGGAGCTTCGGGCGGGGCGTCGAAAACGGCGTCGGGCGGATCGACCGACGGGCGGTCGTCCGGAACGCGGCGTTGACGGTCGTTCGCGGTTTCCGTCCGCTTGCCCCGAAAATCGCGGTTCGGAGCGTCGGGGATTGTCCGGGAAACGAGCCCCGCGGGATATTCCGCCCGGGTTTCGGACGGGTCATCGCGGGAGAACGCCAACGCCGGGAGCGACAACGCGATTGCCAGGGCGAGAACCGACGCGACCGTTCCCGCGGAGGTTTTGTGTTTTTCCGGTTGTCGCATCGCGTCGCCTCGGGTGTGAAAAAAGCGCGTCGGGGGTGTTTTTCCGCCGGGCCCCGGTTTTTTCCGGGGACGGAATTTCGGAAAAAATCGGCGCGTCGGACGCACGGCCGTTCGTTTCGGAGGTCGGGATTGTCGCGTCGAATTTTCACGGGGAAGGAGAAAGGACGGGGACGAGGGAAGATTCGGGAGCCGACCCCCGCGGCCGCTTCGTCGCGGAAAACCCGAAAAAGCGTCGCGGGGGCGTTTTTTCGGTTTCGCGGTTAGCTCATTTTAGCGGATTCCGGACGATTTGTCACTTGAGACCCAGGACGGTCACCCCGTCCCAGTCGTCGCCGGGGTTGGTGTGGATGAACTGCTTGCAGCGTTTTATGAAGACCGCGCAGGGCTGATCCCCGGGGAGCGCCCTTTGGGCGCGCTCGAAACGGGCGAGAGCCCCCCCGAAGTCCTTGGCCCAATAATGGCGCAGGGCGCGCTCGAAAAAGTTAATCATCTCCTCCGCGCCTTCCGGGAGTTCACCTTTGCGGGCGAAGACCTCGTAGACGTTTATGCTTTTTTTGCGGCCCAGGACCCTCACCCTGTCCAGGGCCCTGAAGACGATTTCCTCCCTGGCCTCGAGCATGGTGTTTTCGCTGGCTATGATGATGGTCTTGAAGAGCTTGTTCACCGACACCAGCCTCGAGGCCAGGTTCACGGAGTCGCCCATGACCGTGTAGGCCATGTGCTGCCTGGAACCGATGTTCCCCGCCACGCACTGACCGGTGTTCAGGCCTATCAGGGCGTTCAGCATGGGTTTCCCCACGGATTCCAGCTCGAGGTTCAGTTGGGTCATGTGCTCTTTTTGGGCGAGGGCGGAAAGACACGCCGCCACCGCGTGGTTGGGGAGGTTTATCGGGGCCCCCCACACGGCCATGATGGAATCGCCCACGAACTTGTCCACGAACCCGTCGAAACGCTCTATCTGCTTCGTCATGTTGTCGTAATAGAGGTTCACGAGGTCCACCATGTCCTCGGTATTCATGGTCTCGCTCATGGACGTGAAGCCCTCGAGGTCCGCGAAGAAGATGGTGCAGATCCTCTTTTCCCCCTTGCGGGAGAGGATGTCCGGGTCGCTTATGATCTTTCCGGTCAGGGCCTTGTCCAGATAGAGGTTCAGGGCCTTCGTTCTGGTGTTCGCCATGCGCCTCGTCTCCTTGAACCTCAGGCCCCAGTAGAGGGCGTGGGCGAGGATTATGACGAAGAGGCCGGGAGCCACGGGAAGAAAGACGTACCGGTAGAAGGCGGAAAAGGCCGCGAGGGGATAGAGGGCCAGAAGGATCGTGGGAACGGCGGCGAGGGGGTAGGGGCCGTTGGGGTTGGACACGAATATGGGGATCAGGGCCGCGAACATGAGCCCGAAGAAAAACAGAAAGAGGGTCGGGTTCCCGGGGGAGGTCATGATGTTTCCCCGGAGGAGGGTGTTGATGGCGTGCGCCTGGATTTCCACCGCGGGCATCAGTTCCCAGCCGGAGGCCTGCTTGTAGATGGAGGTGGGGACGGCGTGGGTGTCGAGGTCCAGGGCCGAGGTCTCCCCCACCAGGACCAGGGCCCCCCGGAAGTGGGTCTTGAAGAAGTCCATCTCGCCGTCGATGGCCCTCTGGTAGACGTCCGCGAAGCTGAACCGCGGAAAGGAGTCCTTGAAATCTATGTAGAACCTGGCTCTCTGGGGGAACTTCATGTTGGAGGTGAAGGTGCTCGCTGCCAGATAGGCGAAGGCCTGATAGGCCTCGAAACCGTTCCGGTTCCCGTACCAGTCGAGGATGATGGTCCTCACCTTGAAGTCCCGGTCCATGGGAAGGTTCATGAAGCCCAGGGACTCCTTTCCCATGATCTCCACGTAGCGGGGCGAGGGCAGGATGGGGGTCCCGGCCCTCCACCTTATCCCCGTCAGGACGCCCATCTTTTCGTGTTTGGCCTTCCCGTAGGCCGCCCACCAGTTCAGCTCGTCCCTCGCCGTGTACATCCTGGACTCGGAGGAGGGGAGGTTCCTGTGGATGGCCACGGTCTTGACCCCGGCTTCGGTCAAGGCTTCCAGGATGGCGGAATACACCCCCGGACTGAAGATCTCGGGCATGGATCCCTTGGGTTTGGACCTCGTGTCGTCGTCGATGGCGATTATCACTATGGGGGTGGGGGCGGAGTCCCCCCGGAGCCTGTTTCTGGTCTTGAGCATGAAATCGTAGACGTTCCCCTCGAAGGGAAAGTCCGTCCCGGGCACGGAAAGCAGGACCGCCAAGGCGGCGAGGAGCACGGACCCCGCGAGCGTGAGTTTCAAACGTTGCCACGAGGCTTTGTCTATGAAGCCGTACAGCCGCTTCAGCATCGATTCTCCTCCCGAAACCCGAGGGACGTTTTTCGCCGCCCCGACCCCCCGCGGACGGCGGAAGGTTTTTCGGGCGTCCCCCCCGAAAAAACCCGAAAAAAACCCCCGGGGGGATCTTCCCCAAAAGCGGTCCCGGAAAAACGCGGGCCTTGAAACCAAAACGAAATCGACAATCGGGGTCCCGCGGAAAAAAACGCGCTCGACGTTTTCCCGAAAACCCCCCCGGCGGTTTCGGGGACAAAGCGGCGAAATCCCGCGGTTTTCATTCGAAAAAAACCGCGCGAACGGGGAGTTCCGGGAAATGACGAAAAAATTTTCAAACGCTGTTTTCGGAGTCGCGATACCGTGATGATGACCGTTTTGAATGCCGACAAACTCAATCCATTTGAAATTCAAAATTTTTTTTCTCGCGCCGGCTCTTTTTTCCCCGGGAAAACCAAGGGGGGGGAAAATCCGCCGCGCCGGGGCCGCCCGGGTCGAAAGACGGAACCGGGGACGCCCCGAAAAGGAAAAAACCCGGAAGGACCCCGGCCTCCGGATCCCCTTGGACGTTCGGGGACGTTCGGGGACGTTCGGGGACGTTTCGCGGACGGAAGAAGACGGAAGATGAAGACGCGAAGCGTCGCGAACGGTCGCGAAGGGTCCGGGGCGGCCGATAGGTTTTCCCGGGGGACTTCTCCCGGGGGGTTCGGGAAAGACGAAAAGAAAACGAACCCCGGGCGGCGGTCCCCGCCGAATCGGTCTTGTCATGATAACAGAAAAAATCGATTTTGACAGACAAAAACGCCCGATCGGGGCGCGGGGGAGGGGGGAGCCCCCCTTTTCCCGGGGGGGACCCCCGACCCCTTCGCCCCGCCGGGCGTCAGGCTTTCCGTCTCGCGTCCCCGGGGTCCGCTTTGGGCGCCGGCTTGTGGGCGGGCTTGTGGGCGGCCTTCGGGGCGGCCTTGGGCGGGTCCGCGGGGGAGTCCGTCGCGAGGGCGGGCGGGGAGAGTTTTATGGAGTCCGTCGCGAAGGAGAGCGGGGAGATTTTGGGGGAGGGCGTCGCCGGGACCGCGGGGGTATCCCCCTTGGTTTCCCCGGTTTCGTCGGCCTCGTCGATCTCCTCGATCTCGAGCTCCTCGATGTCCTCCACGTCCATCTTGGCGAGGTCCTCGAAACGGATGTCCATCCCCAAGACGCCCGTGAGGTCCCCCTCGGCGTTTTTGATGGGGCCGGAGACGGTGATGCAGAGGGCCCCGGTGAAGCGGGAGGTGTAGAAATTGGTCACGTGGACCTGTCTGTCCTCCATGGGTTTTATGAACCAGACCCGGTCCGAGAGGTTGAAGCCCACGTCCTGTTTTCCGAGGAAGAGTTTCTTCTCCTGGCGGGAGGCCACGTTGTGGGTGATCTTTATGCCCTTGTGGTCGGTCACGTACATGAACTGCACGAAGGGGATCTCCGTCACCCATTTTTCCATGAGGGGCTCCTGCTTAGCGGGGTCCATGGACTTTATGACGGGGTTTTCGAGCATTCCCGCGACGAGTTCGCTCGCGAGGTCCCTCGCCCTCTGTTTGAGCCTGTCGAACTGGGACCGGAACTTGGCGGGCATGTACTGGCGGGCCAGCTTTTCGAGTTCCCGGTTGGACATGCTCGTGACGCGCCCGGTCTCGTAGAGCTTCTGGATGTGCCGGTGCATCTTTATGACGGCCGGGTGCTTTTTTTCGACCATCTGGCCGCCGGTGAGATGCAGTCTCTGGTTCAGCCAGTGGACCAGGCCCGCGGTCCCGGACTTGTCGTTGATGTTTATGGAGGGGGGCCTCCCCAAAATGGTCCTCGTGTCGAAGATGTTGTAGATCTCCTCGTTCTTGAGAAGCCCGTCCGCGTGGATCCCCGCGGAGGTCGCGTTGAAGTCGCGGCCGGCCAGGGGATAGTTGGGGGGGATTCGCACGCCCAGGTGTTTTTCGAAGAACTGGGCCAACTCGTTGATGACCGTCAGGTCCACGCCGGGGGAGGGGCCCTTCAGGGAAGCGTGCTCCACCAGAAGGGCCTCTATGGGGGTGTTCCCGGTCCTCTCCCCGAAACCGAAGAGGGAGCCGTTGATGGCCCCGAGGCCGTAGAGCCAGGCGGTCGCGGCGTTGGCGAAACCCTTGTGGAAATCGTTGTGGCCGTGCCACTCCAGATGGGCCCCGTCGTAGCCGGCGTCCTCTATGAAGGCCCGGACCAGTCTCGGGACCGAGCGGGGCAGGGCGGCCCCGGGGTAGGTGACCCCCAGGCCCAGGGTGTCGCAGAGCCTTATGATCACGGGGACGCAGGCCTCCTCGGAGAGGAGCTTAAGTTGCTGGGCGAAGGGAATGGCCATGCCGTAGACGTCGGCCCTCGTCACGTCCTCGAAGTGGCAGCGCACGGAGAGCCCGTAGGACAGGGCCTCCTTCACGAGGGCGAGGTACTTGTCCCAGGCCTTTTTCCGGGTGAGTCCCAGCTTCAGATATATGTGGTAATCGGAGATGGACGTCAAAACGCCCGTCTCCTTTATGTTCATCCGGCGCACCAGTTTCAGGTCTTCCGAGACCGCCCTGATCCAGCCGGTGATTATCGGGAACTTTTGGTCCAGTTTCTGGCAGAGTTCGACCGCTTTCCGGTCCCTGTCGTTGTAGAGAAAGAACTCGCTTTTTCTGATGAGCCCGTTCGTCCCCCCGAGCCTCCCCATGAACTTGAAGAGGGTCACTATCTGTTCGGGGGTGTAGGGGGGGCGGGCCTGCTGGCCGTCCCTGAAGGTGGTGTCCGTTATGATGGGCTCTTTGGCCATTCGCGGGGTCGCGACAGCGCCGTCGAAGTGCACTCTCGGCACCTCGGTGTAGGGGAACATGTCGCGGTAGAGACGGGGGGAAGTCCCCGGGTCCGTCAGTTGAAAGCGGCGTCTCTCGGGCGTCGCGGCAAAAAGCCCTCCCTTTTCCTCCATTGGTTCTCCTTCGCGTCCGCGGCTCCTTGGACCGCCCCGGACGCGTTCCCGCGGGAAACGCGGGCGTTTTGGGGTTAGT
>JAITKT010000254.1 GCA_031278225.1 Deltaproteobacteria bacterium | reverse complement strand
AAATCGGAAAACCCGGAAACGCGGAAACGCGAAAACGCGGAAACGCGGCGAACGTTTCGAACGCTTCGCGCGTTTCGAAGGTTTGGAACGTTCGGAAGGTTTTGACCGCGCCCCCCGCGACCCTTCTCAACCCGCCGGAAGGAGCACGAATTCCACCCTGCGGTTTTTGGCCCTGCCCTCGGCCGTCGCGTTGTCGGCGATGGGAATGTCGAAGGCGTGGCCGGAAAGAATCATTCTCTCCGGGGCCACTCCCGTTTTTTCCGTGAGCCAGCGGGCGACGGACGCGGCCCGATCCTTGGAAAGGGTGAGGTTGAAGTCGCGGCTCCCGACGTTGTCGGTGTGGCCGGCTATTATGAGGTTAAAGTCCTTCAGGGCTGGGCTCATGAGGGAGGTCCCGAAGGCCCGGAGGATGTCCTCGGAGTCGGGGCGGATTTTGTGGGAATTGTATTCGAAGTTGATGATGGCCCAGACTTTGAGGGAGACCTGGATCAGGAAGTTGCCCTCCTCGTCCTGGGTGAGCCACCTCTGCCCGTACTCGTCCTCCAGGGTGTCGAGGGAGGAATCCAGGAGGGTCAGGGAGCCGTCGGCGTTTTTTCTGTAGAGTTTGTTGCCCTTCCAGGTGAGGAGGCTGTCCCCGTAGCTCACGTCCCGGTCTTCCGGAAAGACCAGGGTCTTTTCCATGTTTTCGAGAGTCAGTTCCACCCCGGGATTGACGATCCCGGTGCCCGGGAGGGCGGGTTTTCCCCCCGCGTCGTCCGGGGAAGCACCCGTCTCCCGGGCGGGGACGGGGGCGCGGGTCGATGTCGGGGTCGGGGTCGGGGTTGAGGCCGGGGCGGAGGTCGGGGTTGAAGCCGGGGCGGAGCCCGGCGTTCCGGGGGCCTTGTCGGCGCCATTGTCCGCGTCCTTCTTTTGGCTTCGGGTCCCGCCTTTGGCGGGAGAGTCTTTGGCGGCCGGGGTTCCGGTCCCCGCGGGGGGAGCGGGGGTCGCGGTCGCGGTCGCGGGGGACGCGGCGTCCGCCGCGTCCCCGCCCCGGGACTCCGCGGCCGGGCTTCCCGCGGGGACCCCGTTCGGTTTTTCCACGTCCCTCTCGACGATGGGGGGAGGGGCCGTCTCCCCGTGTTCGGGTCCCGCGGCGCCGTCCCCGTCTTTTATCCTGTACTCCTTGACCGTCCCCTGCGCGGGGACGATCGCGAGTCCGGGGCGCGGGTCCCCGCGGGTTTCGTCCCCCGAAAGCGCGCCTTGTCCCGAAAGGACGAGGAGAAACGCCGCCGCGAGAAAGACCGCGAGGAAAGTTTTCGTGGTTTTTGGGATCAAATCGTTTGTCCCCGATTTCCCGGAAGGGACGGGATTATTTGGAGGCCGAAACGCCAAGGGGGGGGCGCGGGCGTCCCCGGACCCGGGCGCGCGTTCGCGGGGGGCCCGGCGGGCGCGGCGCGGTTCGTCGCGCGTCCCCGCGCCTTTAAAAACGCGCCCGATCGTGCTAGCATGGGCGGGTTTATTATATCATAAAAAATTCGCGGGGTTTTTATTGACCCGCCGCGGCCGCCCTTGTTTTTTCACCGTTTTTTCGTGAGTCCGCCGGAACCCCGGGCTCTTCGAAAACGACCGAAACCTTCCGAAACGACCGAAACCCCCCGAAAACGGACCGAAACCCCCGAACCCCGGACGAAAAGCCCCGCCCGCCCTCCCGCCCCGCGGGCGGGCGGGCGGGGCGGACCAAGCGAAACCCGACCATGAACCCCGACCCGAGCGCGAACGAAGCCAAAGACGACGGATTCGACGAGACGTCCGATCCCGGATCCGAAACGGGGGCGGGGGTGTCCTACCGGAGTCCCACCTATTACGAGCTCAAGGCGCCCCCGGAGCTGGATTGGAGGCCCTACCGTCCGGAGAGCTGGTTCCGGTACAGGGAGGAATGGGACGAAAGGCCGGTCTCGGGGGATCCGGGGGACTTTCCCCTCCATCTGGACCTCGACCCCACCAACCGCTGCAACCTCGGCTGCGTCATGTGCCCGAGGACGGCTTTCCTCGCGTCCGAAGACGACCGCTGGGCCCCGAACGGTTTCGGGGACATGGATTTTCGTCTTTTCGAAAGACTCGTCGGGGAGGGGGCGGAGAACGGCTTGAGATCCGTGAAGCTCAATTTTTTGGGGGAACCCCTCCTGTACCCCAAACTCCCGGAGATGATAAAATTCGCCCGGGATCGGGGACTTTGGGTCATGTTGAACACCAACGCCGTTCTTCTGACCCGCGGGATGTCCGAAAAGCTTCTCGCGAGCGGTTTGACCGACGCGTTTTTTTCTTTCGATTCCCCCTACGAACGGGAATACGAAAGGGTGAGGGTCGGGGCCGAATACGGGAAAACCCTCGAGAACATCCGCGTTTTCGCGGAACTGAAGAACGCGATGGGCCTGCGTCACGTCCAGACCAGGGCGGGCATGATTCTTTCGGAGGACCCCCGGGGAAGGGAGAAGACCAAGGCCGATTTCATCTCCCTTTTCAGGGGATTGGGGGTGGCGGAGATAGGTTTCGGGCTTCCGACCGTCCCCGGAAAGGATTATTCCCCCCTGAACCCCAAAGGTTTTTTCAGGTGCCCTGACCTTTTCCGGAGGGTCTTCGTTTTTCATGACGGGGTCGCCGGACCCTGTTGCGGGGACTGGGTCCGGTCATTGATTGTCGGGGACGCGAACCGCTCGACCCTGAAGGAGATCTGGCGCTCCGGGGTTTACGGGGAGTTGAGGGAGAGCCATCTCGCCGGGGATTACGGGAAGGTCCCGACCTGTCGGGCCTGCAGCGTTCCTTATCTCTCCCGTCTCGGGGACGTTTAGCTTTTTTTTCCCGGGGCGGGGCTTTTGGCTCCGGTTTTCCCCGATCGCGCCCCCGGTCGCGCCCGGGGGGCGCGATCGGGGGGCGCGATCGGGGGTTCCGGGGGGAGATTTTTTCCCCGGGGGTTTCCGGGCTTTCCCCGCTTTCCCCGTCGGTTTTCGTCCTTTCGCCTTTTCTCCCCGGGCGTCGTTTCGTCCTTTCGCCTTTTCTTCCCGCGCTCTTTGAGCGTTTCGAGCGTTTCGAGCGTTTCGTTTCTTCCCGCCCGATTTTTTCGCGCGTGTTTTTCCGTTTGTTTTTTCCCTTTTTTTTTCTCGCGCGCCGCGAACACGAGGCGCTCCCGCCAAGCGTCCCGGGACGGACGTCCCGCGACTCGCGGGTCCTTCGGGCCGGAGGCAATCCCGGAGGGCACGGAGGCAATGCGATGTTCCGGGACCATGACGCGAAGCCCTCGCGAAAGGAGGGCCGGGACGCGCGCGGGCCGGGACGCGCGGTGAATGTTGAGCGGGCCCCGGCAAGAGAAACCGGGGAAGCCGACCCGCCGGGAGAAAGGGGAGGACCGGCCAATCGTCGGCCGGCGCGTGAAATCCGCGCTCGAACGGTCGAGCGAAGCGACGCGGGATGTCCCGGGGGAACGCGGGGCCGCGGCGACGCGTCAAAACCGATGACCGGCAACGGTCGGAATCGGGCCGTCGCGAAAGGAAAAGGACGAACCGGAGACTTGGCGGGAAGGGCCCCCGCGTTGATGACAAACGCTAACGGCAAGGAAAGGAAAGGACCGGAAAAATGGAAAACCCGGAAACTCCGGATAAGGTTCTGAAACTGCGAAACGCGCTGTATGAAAAAGCGAAGAGTGACCCTCGCTTCAGATTCTACTCATTGTACGATAAGTTTTACAGAGACGACGTCCTGGACCGCGCCTACGAATGCTGCAAAGCGAATGTCGGCGCTCCGGGCGAAGACAAAGAAGCCTTTGACGCCGCGGAAAAGACGGGCAGGGACAAGTGGTTGGGGGACCTGGCGAAGGAGCTCAGGGAAAAGACCTATGTCCCCGGAGCGGTCAGAAGGTTTTGGATGCCCGAGCCCGACGGAAAGATGAGTCCCCTCGGCATCCCGAACCTGAAGGACAGAGTGGCGCAAACGGCGGCGGTCATCGTCCTCGGAAGCGTCTTCGAGGCGGACTTCGAGGACGAGCCGGACGCTTGCCGAAAAGACGGGGACGCCGAACAAGCCGGAAACAAAGCGCCGGGTCCGGTAAACGGAGACGGACGGGAACGGGTCGCGGACGATGATTCCGGCGACCGTTTTGATTCGATTCCCCATCAGGAACTGATGAAGGCCGTGGCGAGCAGGGTCTGCGACAAAGCGGTCCTCGGACTGATAAAGAAATGGCTGATGGTGCCGGTAGCGGAGACGGACGGGAAAACCGGACAAAAGAAAATCACCGCGCGAAACAAAGACAAAAAGGCCGGAACGCCGCGGGGCGCCCCAATCAGTCCGTTGTTGTCGAATCTGTACGCGAGGAAGGTCATGGAGCGGCGGAAAGAAGAGGCGAATGAATGAAAGAAAGCATGGCTCCGCCGCGGTTAACCGCTCCGATGACATCGTCATCCGCCGCGCGCGAAGCGAGACCGAATTGACGGAAGAGCCGGGGTCGAAGGTCAACGAAGAGTGAGTTCAAACGGTGAACGAAGAGGCGCGGGGAGTCGCGGGGTGTGGCGGGGAGTCGCCGGATGACGAGACGCGCTCGACTTTTGACCATATTGACGCGAACGCTCCGATTCCGAAAAAGCTCCCGGGCGAAATCGCGAAGGTTCGACGAAGGGCCGGTTGCCTCAACGGGGCGCGGCCGGTTCGGCGGGGGCCGGCCGCGCGACTTTTGGCTTTTTCCGTTCCCCCTCCGGTTTTCCTTTCCTCTTTTTTCTTTTCGTCGCGGTCGAAGCTTTTCACCGTTTTGGTTTTTCCCCTTGGCGTTTCCGGGGCGTCCGCGGTTTTTGACCGCGCGCTCTTCCCCGACTGGAGACTATGTCCGGTCCCCCGCGGGGTTACTTTGGGGTGTTTGTGTTTTTTTTTGTGTGTTATTCGCATT
>JAITKT010000223.1 GCA_031278225.1 Deltaproteobacteria bacterium | reverse complement strand
CCCCTGGAGGGGTCCTTGTTCTTGACGTTCCCCCGGTTGAAATAGAGATTGTTCGAGTATCCCCCCCAGGTCGTCCCCTGGGTGAGGGCGAGGTTTCGGCTCCATTGTCTCGAGTGGGGCGTGGGGAAGGCGGGAAGGCCGGAAAAGCCGGTTTCCTCGGTCAAAAGGTCGACCGCGAGGCTCGCGGTCCCGTTTTCCCCGAAAGACCTCGAAACCCTCGCCCCGCCCCGGCGTCTCGTACTGTCGTTGTTGATCTTGTAGCCCCGGGTGGTCTCGTAACCCCCCTTCACCCCCAGGCTCCAGGGCCCCCTCGCGAACATGAGGTCCGCGTCCCCGCGGTAGGAATCATGGTTTCCCGCCCAGAGCCGGATTTGACCGGTGTTTCTGTTTTCGGCGAAGTTCTTGGTGTGGATGAGTATGACCCCCCCGGTCGCGTCGTGGCCGTAATGGAGTCCCCCGGCGTCCTTGACGATGACTATCCTGTCCACGGAGTTTAAGGAGATGTGGTCGAGATTCACGGCCCCGTAACTGGAGGTGGGGTCGTTCAGGGGCGTTCCGTCCAGAAAGACCCTCACCTTGGAGGACCCGTGGACCGAGACGGAGGAGGAGGACGCCGAAACCCCGGGGGCCTGGTTGAGGACGTCCTCGACCTTGTTGACCTTCATCCGCGCGATGCGCTCCGAGTCGATGACGATTTGGCCGGCGTTGTTTTCGTCCGCGGGGTTCGTCTCCGTCGCCGAAGGGGTTTCGGCTTCCCCCGGCGCCCCGGTCCCGTCGGGGATTTGGGCGAAAAGAGCGGGGGCGAAGAGTCCGGGGACGAAGCCCCCGGTCGCCGCGAGGGAAAAGAACGCGAGGAACGCGAGAAACGCGGGGAACGCCGGGAACGGGGGTGGAGTGAGCGGCGGAATCGCGAAGGGGGCGTCGCGGCCCCGCGGCGCGGCCCGGGTGGGGCTTTCGCGGCCGGTCCGTTTTGGAAGCATGTTTTACCGTCGATTTTGGCTCTCGAAAACGGGGGGATCGGAATGGCCCCCGTTTTTTTCGACCGGTCTTTTGGAGTTTTGGTTTTTCGGGGGCGGCCGGGGAGGGGACGGGGCCCCAAGTGTTTCCCCAAGGGGGCGTCCGAAGGCCCCCAGGGCCCCGGGCCTGCCCGGTTTTAAGGAGTTTTGGAAGGTTTTTTTCGGTTTTTTCGGGCGAAAGGGTCGGGGCCCCCCTTCGAGGGGGGCTTTTTCGGGGAAACGAGGGGGAAATTCTCCCGGGGCCTCAGGGGTGCCCCGTCTTTTTCAGGAGGGTCGCGAAATCGACCCTGTCCTGGAAACGTTTGTCCCTGGTCTCGCGGGAGTCGATTTTGAAGGAAAGGCGGGTAGCCGCGGCGTCGACCCGGTGCTCGCCGGGAAAGTGGCCCTCGGGCACGAGGCCGTAAGCCCGGGTGTTTTCGGCGCACAAGGCGATGGCGGCCTGGTCAATGGGGCGGACGGAGACGATCCGCGTTTCCCGGGGGGTCAGCTCCGGTTCCATGGCGAGGAGAAGGTCGGCCCCGAATTTGGCCGCGACGATGGCGGTTTCCGGGTGGGTGAGGTCTTTCCGGCGAATCGGGAAGATCGCGAGGGGCCCGACCTTCGCGAGGGAGGGGAGTTTTCCGGGGTCGAGGGGCTCCTCCCGGGTGTTTCCGTCGCCGTCGATGACGATTAGCGTTCTCGGGGCGTCGTCGGGGTTTTTTCCGGTGTCGCCCGGGTCGGCCGGTTTGGCCGTGACGAAGGCCGCGCCGGTTTCTTTGGCGAGTTCCCGGAGTTTCGCGAGGTCCCCGGGTTCGTGAGAACGAAAGGGGAGAACCGCGACGTCCCCGGGTTTCAGGGCCTCTTTTTCGGCCCGGGCCGCCGCGACCGGGTCCCGGCCTTTGGGGGAAAGGAGGTGAACGGTCGTTTCCCCGGGCTCGGGGAGCTTGAAGCCTTGGGAGAGTAACTTGAATTGGGCGAGGTTCGCGTAGACCCGGTGCCAGAGGCCGGGTTCGCGGGAGCTTAAGATCTTTTCGCGTCTCCCCTTGAGGTCGAATCGGCCGTCGGGACCCAGGGGGAGATCGGCGTGAAAGACGGCGCTCTCCGGGTTCGAGACCTCGAGCGCGGTTTCTCCCTCGGGATCGAAGACGAGGCTTTGGGAGTCCTGGCAGAGGAAGCGGTTTCCGTCTTGGCCGGTGCGGTTGGCGACCGCGAGGAAAATGCCGTTTTCGTAAGCCCTTTGGCGCCAAATGGCCGAGGGGAAGATGTCCGAGGGGGGCCAGTTGGCCGGGACGAGGAGGAGCCCCGCCCCCTTCAGGACCGTGACCCTCACGGGGAGGGCGTGGTAGGTGTCGGAGCAGATGAGGACCCCGACCTTTCCCCAAGGGGTGTCGAAGACGTTGTCCTGGACCGCGTCCCCGGGGCAGGCGAACTTGGATTCCGCGGTCGTCTTTCGGTAGCGGAGGAGCCTTTTCCCTTCCGGACCGAAGACGAAGGCGGAGTTGTGGACGATGTCCGTTTCGGGGTCGATTTCCCCGAAACCCACCGCGAGGAAGACCCCTTTTTCCCTCGCGACGGCCGCGAAGGCTTTGGCCGAGTCCCCGTCGGCGGTCTCGAGGTGGGGGAGTATGTCCTCCCTGCCGTCGAAGATGTAGCCGGAAAGGCTCATTTCGGGGGCGAGGATTATTTTCGCGCCCTCGTCCGCGGCCTTTGAGGAGAGAAGGACGAGGTTTTCGCGGTTCGCGCGCGGGTCCTTGTGTTTGACGCTCAGGTGGACGATCGCGATTTTAACGGTGTTCGGCATGCGGTTCGGCCCTTGCGGGCGAATCAGTCCCTCGCCCTCGAGACGCTGAAGATGGCAAGTGTCAGAAAGATTATAGCCGCTCCCGCGAGGATTATAAAGGGGAAAAGTTCCGGGGGCTTTCCGAAGGCCGCGGCCCTTATGGCCTTGGAGGCGTGGCTTAAGGGGAGGACGTTCAAGATCCCCCGGGCCCAGCCGGGGAGCCTTTCCAGGGGAAAGAAGGTGCCCCCGAGAAAGGCCATGGGGGTGATGATGAAGTTGGAGAGGAGGCCCTGGTCCGCGTGGGATTTCACGAGCATGGCCATGGCGACCGCGAGGGCCGCGAAGGCGAAGCCGTTCAGGAAGATGGCGAGGAAGAAGAAGAAGCCGGGGCGGATCCGGACCCCGAAGGCGAAGCCCAGAAGCATGACAATCGCGATGGAAATGAGGGCCCTCGTGAGGCCGGCCAAGGTCTCCCCCATCACGAAGGCCAGCCTGCTCACCGGGGCGGCCTGGAACTCCTCGAAGGCGTGGAAGTAGAAGCGGGCGACGTTTATGTCCGTCGCTATGGCGAAGGACTGGGTCATGCTGGCCATGGCGACCAAACCCGGGACCAGGAACTCGAGATAGGGCCTCCCGTCGAACTCGACCGTGCCCGCGAAGGCGAGCCCGAAGGTCAACATGTAGAGGAGGGGGGAAACCGACATCCCGGCCATCTGTCTTTTGAGCTTGTGGCGCAGGATGCGGATTTCCCGGAGGTAGACGGCGTAAAAGGCTGACATTTCAGGCCACTCTCTTTCCGGTGAGGTTTAAAAAGGCGTCCTCCAGGTTGACCCTTCTGAGGGTCCCGGACCCGTTCGCGGATTGTATGAAAGACCCCGCGGATTCCCTGTCCCCGAAGAAGTCGGTTTTCATGTCCCCGTTCCCGTAGGTGTCAACGGCCCAGGAGCCCAGTTTGGCCATGATGGCGGCGGGGGTCCCGGTTTCCCTGAGCTTCCCCTCGTGAATGAAGGCCACCCTGTCGGCCAGGAACTCCGCTTCCTCTATGTAGTGGGTGGTCAAAAATATGGTGACCCCGGTCCGGTTTATCTTTTTTATGAGGCTCCAGATCCGTCTTCTTATGGCGGCGTCCAGTCCCACCGTGGGTTCGTCCAAAAAGAGGAGCTTGGGCCTGTGGATCAGGGCCCTCGCTATCATGAGCCTTCTCTTGAGGCCCCCGGAGAGGGTTTTCGCGAAGGAGTCGATCCTGTCGGTCATCTCCACGTAGTCCAAAAATTCCCTTGAGCTCTTCTCCCTTTCCTTTTTGGAGAGCCCGAAGAGCCTCCCGTGGATGTCCAGGTTCTCCCAAACCGTGAGTTCCCCGTCGAGGTTCGTGTGCTGCGCGACCATCCCGCAGAGGCGCTTGGCCTTCAGGGGCTCTTTCAAGATGTTCACCCCGTTTATGAAAGCCTCCCCCGAATCGAGGAAGGAGAGGCCGTTCAGGATCCTGATGGTCGTGGTCTTTCCCGCCCCGTTGGGTCCCAGGAAAGCGAAGAGCTCGCCCTCTTCGACCTCGAGGCACAGTTTGTCCAAGGCTCTGGTTTTTCCGTAGGTTTTCTCGATGTTATCGAGGCGTATCATGTTCATTTGACGATGTCCGATGGCGATGTTTTCCGGGCGATGTTTCCCGGGCGATGTTTCCCGGGCGATGTTCCCCGGCCGTCTCCCCGCTTCGGGAGGCGTCCGGGGGTCGTCCGCCGTCGGGAGCGCGCGTCCCGCGGGGTCGGGCGAAAAAAAAGGGGGTGAAAAAGAGCGGTCGCGTCAAAATCGACGCGAAATTCCCCGATCGGGATCGAAAACGATCGAAAAAGAGGAGGTAATTTTTCAAAATCGAAACGAAAAAGCGTCAAAAATCGAAAAAAAAGGCGAAAAACGCGAAAAACGGACAAAAAATCAAAAAAAAAGGCCCGAGAAGGTGGGGAAACGGGTGTCGGAAAGGGAAAACCCGTGAAAAAAAAGACGGAAAGGTCCCGGGGGTATTCGGGAAACCCGCGTCCCCGTTTACCGTTTCCCGATCCCCTTGGTCATGTCCCGGCCGGCCCCGGGGGTGGAAAAAGGGTCGGCGGTTTGAAAACCCGGGTTTGTTTGGCTAGAGTCGAAAAATCAGCCGACAAAAAAGCGGTTTTTCGGGTGCCCGCGTCTCCGTCGACGGAGGCGGCGGGATTTTCCCGCCCGGCGCGCGGGTCCCGGGGTCGGGGCTTGGTGTTTGGACAGGCGCCATGTTATCAAAGTCGCGCCGGAAAACGCAACTAATTGTTTGACACGTTCGGGAGAGGGAAAAACCGCGTCGGGTCGGAGACCGGAAGTTCGAAAGCCGCCCTCCGCGGGGGGAGCGGAAACGCCGGGGTCCCGGAAAGGGGTGGCGCGGATGACGCGCGTCCCCGCGGTCGTTTCGCGCCCGGGCGCTTCGAAAGCTCTCCCCGGAAAAAAGGGGAGGGGCGTCCGGGCCGGGGAGCCGCGAAAAACATGTTTTCGGGGAACGCGGCGAACGCGGGGTTCCCCGTCCGGAACGCGCGGGCGTCGGGGTTTTCGATTGATTATGATTTTCGTCGTCGCGACGCGCTTCGTTCAGACGCGGGCGGCTCTTTCCCCGGGGATTGGGTTTGAGCGCCCGGGAAGGACCCGCGGGTTCGGCGTCTCGAATTCGCGAGACGCCTCGGGGAAAACATTTTTCGAACGCCCGATAGCGGGACGGGGATTATTCCGGCGGTCGCCTTTTTCGCCTCCGGTCTTCGAAACCAGGGGAACGCGGGGCGAATCGCGACGCGAACGAAGAT
>JAITKT010000109.1 GCA_031278225.1 Deltaproteobacteria bacterium | reverse complement strand
TTCTTTCCGCGGCTCCTGAATCGAATCCGCCGGGCGGAACCGAAAAACTCCCGCGTCCGGGAATTTTTGAAAAAAAATCATTGGCGCTCTTAAAAATCTTTGAAAAAAGTTCCCCGGTTTTCACGCCTTTCCGGTCCCGAAACCGCGAGACAAGACTCGGCCGATTTCATTCTCGCCCCCGGGCGTTCGCCCGCTAATCCGCCGCTCCCCGAAAAGGTCCGGCGACCGGACGTCCGGGTTTCGCCGAAAATCGCGAGTCCCGGAAGACGGGTGGTTTCCTTGGTTTTCCGTTTTCGCGTTTTCCCCGTCAAGCTTGTTTTTTGACTCCGCGAATGATACCATGCGGGAGTTTCGCGGGTATGACGAAGCCGCCCGGGAACCATTTTTTTGCCGCCGCGAAAGAAGACGGAATCATGACATCCCTGCTCGACAAACTCTGGACCTCTCATCTCGTCAAAGACGGGAAAGACAAGCCCGATCTCCTCTACATTGACCGTCACCTGATCCACGAGGTCACCTCCAATCAGGCCTTCGACAAACTGCGGGCCTTGAATCTGCCCCTGAGAAGGCCGGATCTGACCTGCGGGGTGATAGACCATTCCATTCCCACGGACGACAGGACGAGACCCTTAAAGGACGCGGTGGCCGAAGCCCAGCTGTCCGCCATGGAGCGCAATCACGGGGAATTCGGGTTCGAGGTGTTTTTCGGCTGCGACCATCCCTGCCAAGGGGTCATCCACGTCACCATGCCCGAAGAGGGTCTGATTCTCCCCGGACACTCGGTGGTCTGCGGGGATTCCCACACCGCCACCCACGGAGCCGTGGGGGCTCTCGCCTTCGGCATCGGGACGAGCGAGGTCGCCCACGTTCTCGCGACCCAGACCATGCTTCAAAACAAACCCAAAACCATGGCCGTGAGGTTCGCGGGAAAGCTGAAAGAAGGCGTGACCGCCAAAGACCTCATCCTTCACGTGATAAACGTCCTGGGGGTCTCCGGGGGCACGGGTTACGCCTTGGAGTACGCGGGGGAGGTCATGGGGGATCTGTCCATGGCCGCCCGTTTCACCCTCTCCAACATGTCCATAGAATGCGGGGCCCGCTTCGGGCTCATCGCCCCCGACGAGGTGACTTTCGCCTGGCTGAAGGACAAGCCCCGCGCCCCCAAGGGGAAGGATTGGGACCTCGCGGTCGAGGCCTGGAGAGAGCTCGCGACCGACAAGGGCCACAAGTTCGACAAAGAACTCGAGATCGACCTCTCCGAAGTCGACGCGAGGGTGACCTGGGGCACCAATCCCGCCCAGAGCGCGACCCTGGACGGAAAGATACCCGCCCCCGGCCGCTTCGACACCCCGGTCGACAGACAGGCCGCCGAAAACTCCGTTTCCTATCAGGGCCTCACCCTGGGAAGCCCCGTTTCCGGCATAAAAGTCGATTACGTCTTCATAGGGTCCTGCACCAACGGGCGTTACGAGGATTTGGTCGAGGCGGCGGAGGTCCTGAAGGGCCGGAAGGTCAAGGAAGGGGTCACGGTTTTGGTCGTCCCGGGCTCCAACACCATAAAGGTCAAGGCCGAGGAAAACGGCCTCGACAGGATTTTCACCGAGGCCGGCTGCCAGTGGCGCCATTCGGGCTGTTCCATGTGTCTCGGCATGAACCCGGACGTCGTTCCCCCGGGAAACCGCTGCGTCAGCACCTCCAACCGCAATTTCGAGGGGAGGCAGGGCTACAAGTCCAGGACCCACCTGGCGAGCCCCTCCACCGCGGCCGCCTCGGCGGTGGCGGGATACATCGTTTCGGCCCCGGAGCTGAACCGCGGCCGAAAGGACCCGGCTTTCTCTCCACCCCGGGCCTGACGGACCGCGCCCCGCGAATCCGAAACGCCGCCCCGAAACGCCGCCCCGAAACACCGCCCCGAAACACCGCCGGATGACGACGTTTTCGACCCGCCGCGGCCCGAAAAACCGTTTCCCGCGCGAACGCGCCGCTTTCGCGGACGGGAACCGGTTTCGCGCGGGCGTCCGTCCGAAAAGAGATTGGTCCCTTCGCGGGTTTCGCGCCCGCGGGTCCCCGGTCGCGGGGTTTTTTCCCAATCGCGAAAAAGCGCCCGCGAAGGAATTTTTACGCGATCCGGGGAAATTTTGCTTTCGTCGCCGTTTTTCCCGAAACGGCCGAAGAGCGAAAATCCGCCTTTGAATTTCCGCCGAATTAATGGTATTTTGAAGAGGAGGCCGCCCCGGTTTTTCGGATCCCGCCGGATTCGAAAGCCCCGTCGTCCGGAAGGCGTTCTTTTGACGCTTCGGATTTTCCGAAAACTTCCGGTTGGCATTTTCCCCGCTTTTTCGGGATTTTTCCCGCTTGCCCGAGCTTCTCCCCCCCCGTTCACGGGCTTTGCCCCGCTTTCCCGGGTTTTCCCGCGCCTTTCCGGGCGCCCCCCGAAACCGAAGCCTCGTTTCAATCGGAAGATTCCCGAAAAACCCCGCCCGAACGTTCCGTCCCCCCCCCTGACGATTCATTTGCCGACCCGGGGAAGAAAATGTCCGTTTTGAAGCCCGCGCACAGCCAGTTGACCATACTCCTGTCCGATCCGGACATGGACGTCATGGACAGAAACGCTTCCCTCCTGCAGGAAATGGGGCTCTTCCAGCACCTTTGCGCCGAAACGGGCTCCGAGACCCTGGCCATGGTGAAAAATTTCGACCCGGACCTCATGATTCTTTCCCAGGACCTCCCGGACATAAGCGGCCTTTCGATATTGAACATCATCCGCCAGAATCACAACGTCCGCACCAAATCCATAATACTCCTCGTGAAGGACCCCTTGACCGAACGCTTCATAGCCAAGGCGGGCCACGCCGGGGCGGACGCCTACCTCCAGGTCCCCTACGACAACGAGACCTTCAAGGCGAAGGTCCACCGGACGATCCACCGCGAAACGGACCCCAGAATCGAGAAGGCCGAGGAGCTGAACGAAAGATGCTCCGAGCTCATAGAATCCGGAAAGCTCGACGAGGCCCTGGAGACCTGCAACGCGATAATTGATTTGAGCGACAACGCGGAGGTTTATTACAACAGGGGCTACATCCTGAGCGTCAGGAAAATGTTCGAGGAGGCCCTGTCAAGCTTCAAGAAGGCCACCCTCATAAACAACCAGCACGCCAGGGCCTTCATGCAGATGGGACTCGTCTACAAGATGATGGGGAGAACCGACGAGGCTCAGAGCTGCCTGGAACGCGCGGCGGAACTGCACGTGGTCTTGGACCAGGAGAACGAAGCCGAGGAAATCATCAACATAGTTCTGACCTTGCGCCCGAACACCACAAACGTATATAATACTTTGGGAATCATCTACCGACATCAGGGCAGACTGCGGGAATCCGTCGGCGCCTACGAAAAAGCCAGAAAGGTTCATCCGAACGACGAGAACATCCTTTTCAACCTGGCCCGGGTCCACATCGACATGAATAACATTCCCAAGGCGCAAGAGTGCCTGAGAAGCGCGGTCCTGTTGAACAAAAGCTTCGGACCGGCCATGGACCTGCTTCGGGCCACTGAACTGGGTCTGAAACTCAAGACCTGAAACGGGATCCGAATCCGCGATCGGACCCGGACCCGAGACCCGAACCAGACCCGAACATTCTCCGGAACGAAAAGAACACATTCATATGACTGAAACTCAGCTCTCGCTCTCCCCGGAAGTATTGGTTTGCGGATTAAGAATCAGAATTTTGGCGATGGAGACCACCAAATCCAGGTGGAACACCGTCCTGATAGGTGCCCGCCCCGGGCGCTATCTCATTTTCGACATGCCCAAGGTCAACAACATGCCCGTGAAGCTGGACGAGGGCAGCCGCTGGTCCATCACCTTCATCACCAACGGCCGGATCTTCACCTTCAACGGCGAGGTCATAGGCTCCTGCTACAGACCCTTCCCCCTGGTCTTCTTCACTTACCCCGAAACCATCGAAATATCCAATCTCCGGAACGACAAGCGTTACCCGGTGAACATCCCCATAACCCTCAACACCGCGAACGACACCCCGGAACTCATAACCAAGGGCCTCCTTCTGGACCTCTCCTGGGGAGGCTGCCTCACGGCCTCCACGGTCGAGATCCCCAAGGACGTCACCCTCCTCATGAACCTCTATCTGGACGGCTCCAACACGATTGAAGGCCTCATGGTCGAAAAAAAGAGCTGCCGCAACAAACAGGGCACCTTCTACACGGGTTTTTCCTTCCTGAGCTCGAACCCGGTGGCCGTCACGGACAGGCTGGGGGAGTTCATCTCCGAGATAGAAAGCATCCCCTTGAGGCTCTGATTGAGGCTCCGATCGCGGCTCCGGCCGGGGCTCAGCCCGCCAATCCCTTCCCGGGGCCCGCCTCTTTCCCTTTTTTTCGGGCCTTTTCCGGCCGACCGCCGCCGCGAACCACTCCCACAGGACCACACGACATGACAAAAACGCTCAAACTCACGGTTTTGACCCTGGCATCCCTGCTCATCTTCCTCTCCGCTGGCCTCTTCGCCCAGACGGGCGCCAAGGACGACGCCAAAAAGGACGCCGCGGCGGACAAGAAAGCCCTCCCGAAGGAGCTCCCCGAGGAGCGCAGGCATCCCAAGTACGCCCTGACGGGCCTCGACAACCTCATCGGACCCGAGACGACCTCCCTGAACCCCGGCTTCGTCATCTCGAACGATGCCAAACTGGCCGAGGGTTCCATCTGGACCGGAAGTTACATCCCCGACAGACTGGTGGGGCTGGACATAGCCGACGTCGATTCCGACGGTTTGAACGAGGTGGTCTACGCCACGGTGAGAAACGTCTACCTTTCCCGCTATTTCGGGGGGGAGTTCGTGCAGCTCGCCTCCTACTCCCTCAACAAAACCACGAGGGTGGTGTCGGTGGACCTCTACGACACGGACGGTGACGGAAGGAGGGAGATCATCGTCTCCGCCGAGGTCGACACCAATCACAACGCCTCGAGCTCGATACTGAGCTACGACGGTTCCAAGGAACTGAAGTCCCTCGCCTCCGGCATCCCCTACTTCCTCCGGGTGGTGGGGCAGGAGGGGAGCAGGGTCCTGGTCGCCCAGAAGGCGGGCTCCAGCCCCTCCGACACCTACGGCGGCGGGGTCCACTACGCCTCCTTCTCCAAGGGGAAGCTCTCCACCTCGAGCGTCTTCGAGCTTCCCTTCCAGGTGAACATCTACAACTTCAACGTGGGCGACCTCGGCAAAGACAGGACCAGGCTCGTCGCGAACATCAAGTTCCCCACCGAGCACCTGGTCCTCTCCGACTTCGGGGGCGGGAAGGTCTGGGAGAGTCATGACGAATACGGCGGGACCACCAATTTCATCGAGCTCTTCCCCTTCGGCGACAGCGCGAGACGCCGCGAATTTTTGCCCTCCAGGATCCTCATAGCCGACATCGACATGGACGGCGCGAACGAACTCATCGTCGCCAAAAACAGCCAGGGGGGTTCGAGACTCTTCAAAAACCTGAGGTCTTTCAACTCCGGGGTCATAGAGGCGAGAAAGTTCTCGAACCTTTCCCTCGTGCCCTTCTTCACGACCGGAACCATTCTTTCGCTTCCCGGGGGAGCCGCGGACTATCAGATAGGCGACTTCGACAACAACGGCACCAAAGATTTGGTCGTGGCCGTCGTGATAGAGGACGGGAGCGGACTTTTGGACGAGTCCCGTTCCATCCTGTACTCCTTCAACAACCTTTATGTCGTCCCCGGAAACGCCCCCGGGGCCACCCCGGCGTCCGGCACCGCGAACAAGTGAGAAAGCTTGACTTTTAAGGCCCCCTGTGGGATAACCTTCGAGCCGCGGAGAGATGTCCGAGTGGCTTAAGGAGCACGATTGGAAATCGTGTGTGGGGCAACCCACCGGGGGTTCGAATCCCCCTCTCTCCGCCACGGTCCGAACGAGGGCCCCCGGAATTTAAACAAAAAAAACCCCCGAAGTCGGTTCCTTTGACCGATTTCGGGGGTTTTTTCGTCCGCCTCGGGGTTTTTTCCGGTAAACCGAAAAGCCCGAGGGGAAAACGCGAAACGGGGTTTCGACCCCGACGAAGGCCTTTTTCGGGGAATCCGGGCCCCGCGGCGACCCGCGGAACCTCGTTCGCTCGCGTTTTCCGAAACGCTCCGAAATCGGACGCCCAGTTTTTGACGCGAAAACCCCCGAAGTCGGCCCGCGTTGGCCGATTTCGGGGGTTTTCCGGTTCCCGGCCCGGGTTCTCGGCCCGCCCGGTTCGGGTCGGATTCCGGGGGCGCGCGATTCCGCTTTTGACGACCGGGAATTCTAATTATGACGGCCGGACGGGGCCGTTTCGCGAAAACCCTTGCGCGGCGCGGTTCCGACGAAAAGCCGCCCTTTTTTTCATGATATATATTATATCTTAATATATCCTAAAATATATGCGCCAAAAAAACTCTTTTAATATTTCCTTTGATATTATATCATCGGTTTCACGGGATAAAAATTCAAGGAGGACCATGCGATGAGAGTGTTCGATTACTCTTACCTGGAGCACGGCATGTTTCCCGCCGCGTTCCTGAACACGGTGGGAGGGATTTACGAGAGAAAGGAACGGATGAACCGGATCGGGACGAGTCGCGAAAACCTTTCGCCCGGGCGGGACGACGCCGTCTTCGTCTCGTCGGTGAACGGGGCCGCGCTTTTCGAGGAAACCGTTTTCGAGACGCCCGATTCGGCCGACGCCCGGCGTCCCGAACGCGACGCCCTGTGGGAAGCCCGGCGGGCGGATTACGGGGAAGCGCTCGCGAGGGTGCTCGAAGACCACGACGCGATTTCCGTGAACGAGGAAAACGTCCTGAAATTGCACGGGATCATGACGTCCCGATCCGGCGCGAAAGGCGGCCGCTACAAGGAAGTCGACGGTCCCGTGAGGGAGCTGGGGCTTCGCGGGAACCGGGTCATCCGCTTTCAGCCCGTTTCCGCGGAAGAAACGAAAGAGTACGCGGAGGCTCTTTTCAAGGCCTTCGCGAACGCGGAGAAAAACCCGGAAATCAACAAACTTCTCCTCATCCCCTGTTTCGTTTTGGACTTTCTCTGCGTCCGTCCCTTCGAGGAGGGAAACGAGAGGATGGCGACCCTGATTTCGGTTTTGCTCATGCTGCGAAACGGTTTCGACGTCTGGCGCAGGGTCTCCTTCGAGGCGGCCCTGTGCG
>JAITKT010000075.1 GCA_031278225.1 Deltaproteobacteria bacterium | reverse complement strand
TCCCTGGCGACGTCGCCTTCTCCGGGCTTTTCCCGTCAACATCCGGTATGTTGCGCGCGGCGACCGCCGGATGAGAGAAACGGCGTTTTCCCCCCGCTCCCCGGCCGCGTTTCGGAGGTGGTCTTTCGCGGCTCGAAATTCCTTTGATTTTTCCCCGAACGAAGAGTATATTCGGACAATCTCATCAATTCGGAGAGCCCCCCCGTTTTTCCCCCTCGACCCCGTTTTCGGCTCCCGACTCCCCGCACCCCCTCCGTCCGCTTGAAACACCCGCCGGCTTCCGTTTCTCCCGCGGCGCTTTTCCGTCAATCCTCCCTCGAACCGGCCGGCCTTTTCGCGGTTTCGCCTCGGCGGACTTCGGGTTCGCGGACGGGATTTCCCCGACCCGCGCGACCGATCCGATTCTTTCGCGCTTCGACCTTTTCCCTTTCGTTCCTTTCGCCGCGCGCGTTTCCGGGCCTTGCCCCCCGTCGGTTTTCCCGTTTCGAAAACGCGGGCCGCGCATCCCCCCGACGCGCGCCGTCCCTTTTCGCGCCGCCCGTCCGCCGCCGTCATCGTCGGCCCCGGAAGGCGAGCGCGCGATTCCGCGAACGAATGCCCGACCGCGAATCCCCGGAAAACCAAGACCCCCGCGAAACCAAATCCCAAGAGAACGTAACCCCCGCAAGACCCAAACCCGAAGATTCGAAAACAACCGGAAACCGAAAGACGGTTTTTTTCAAAAATCTCGCCCCGCCGCGGACGGGAAGGCAAACGACATGTCGAAGGTCGGGAATTCACCGAAAAAAAAGATCTTAATCTTCCTCGCGGCTTTGGTTCTTCTGGCGGCGGCGATCCTTTTCCGTTCGAAACCGGCGGAGGTCCCGGCCCCGGAACCCGCGCCCGTCCGCGAGGTCAGGGTCCTGGGCGTGGTGACGGGGGACGCGCTCGCGGCGCCCGAGGAAAACGCGGCCCTGGAGATCTTTTTGAAGAGAACCGAATACATCGGGGGCTTCGCGGTCAAGGTCGCGCGTTTCGGGGAGGATTTGTCTGTCGGGGACGCGGTCATGGACTTGGCGGCCGACCCGGCGGTCAGGGCCATCCTGGTCGCGCCGGCCGCGACGGGTACTTCCGGGGCCTTCCTGGAGGCGAGAAAGGCCCGTCCGGAGCTGATCCTCCTCGCCGCGGACGCCGAGGATGACCCGGGGCCCCTGGCCATGGCGGCGGACCTCGTCGTGTCCAACGACTTCGTCTCCCAAGGGGCGCGGATGGTCCAGACGGCCTGGGCCATGCACGCCGCGACCGTGATTTACGTCGACCTCGAGGGGGACGGGCGCCTCCTTCCCAACGCGAGGAGAATCGCCTCGGCGGAGGCGGCCGCGGGGGAACTGGGCCTGGTCTTCAAGCGGGTGTCGCTCTCTCTCGACTCCGGCGTTTCGGGCGATTCGGGCGATTCGGGCGATCCGGCGGCCCCGGGTCTTTCCGGGGAAGAGAGGGCGGCCGAAATCCGGAGGCTGGTGAAGGAAAAGTATCCGGGCTGGATCGAGGAAAACGGAAAGGACACCCTCTTCTTCGGGGGGAGGCGGGAAATCTCCGAGGCCCTTCTCGGGGAGGTCGCGAACAGATGGGGATTTTTCTGGGAGAACCCCATGCCCACCCCGTTTTTGGGCTATCCCGCGGTTTTGGGCCTGGAGATCGTCCCTGACGCGACCCCCGCGCGGGAGGGCGCGAACGCCGACACCGCGGTCGACGCGACGGCCGACACCCCGGTCGACGCTTCCGGGGAGGCGGTTCGGGCGAAAATCGCGGAAAAGGGCCTGGGCGACAGGATCGCCTCGGGGGGGCGGGCCTCCTCCAGGGAGATCTTTCTCGCCCTGGGCGATCTGGCCGCGGGAGCCCTGCTCGAGGGAAAGAGACCCTCGCCCGCGAGCTTCTCCGATTACTTCGGGGTCACGGACCCTGGGGTCAAGCTTTCGGCCTACCGGGATTTCGTGACCGGGAGGGAAATACCCAAGAACATCCTGGCCTTTTTCGATTCCTCGATAATCGGCGCGGGGAAAACCGAGCTGGACTCCCTCGACGTCCCGGAGCGGCTCAAGACGCTCAGACCCCTCGGATTTTACGACCACAACGACTTCCGGGTCGCCATCGCCACCAATCATCCCGCCCAGGGGGAGGAATACCGCCTCGGGGCCGCGGAGGCGATAAAGAGGTTCGGGGCGGCGGAAGAGGGGGGGAAAATTCTCCTCTCCCATTTCCCGGAGAACTTCATGAACGACAGGCAGGAGACGGCCGACCTCATCGTGGCCTTCGCCATGGACCCGCTCGTCAAGGTCATCCTCGTGAACCAGGGGGTTCCGGGAACGGTCGACGCCTTCGCCGCGATAAGGGATTTGAGACCCGACATTCTCCTCGTATCCGCCGAGACCCACGCCGAGATAAAGGACATCGTCAAGGTCGCGGACATGGCGGTCCTGGCGGATTTTCTCATGAGAAGCTACCTCATCCCCCACACCTCCAAGGCCCTGGGGGCCGAGAGCTTTCTCTTCCTGTCCTTCCCGAGGCACATGTCCTCCGGGGTCTTCAAAAGACTCAAGGCCATAATGCGGGAGGCCTCGGCCGACCTCGGTCTCGAATTTCACGAGGAAGACATTCTCGACCCCCTGATCTCCGGAAGGGAGAACGCCATCGCCCACATCCGGAAGAGCTTTCCCCTCTGGCAGGAGAAGTACGGGAAAAACACCGCGTTCTATCTCACGAACGACGTCCAGAACGTCGCGATCATCGAGGGCATAGTGAAGACCAAAGAGGGTTATTTCGCGGAGGGGGACATACCGAGCGTTCTTTTCGGTTACCCCGAGGCCTTCGGTCTCGAGGTCGGGGACGACGAAGATTGGAGGGTCTTCCTCGATAAGGTCGAGGAGAAGGTCGCGGAGGCCGGGGTCCGGGGTCGCCTGGGCTGCTGGATCTATCCCAACGGTTTCACGGAGACCGCCGGGACCGTGGACTTCGCCGTTTCGGTCGTCAAGGGGGAGAGCGCGATCGACGACTTCAACTCCTATTTGAACTCTTTGGGCAAATACACCCCCGGCGTGGAATGGAGCGGGAATTTCTACACGGACGAGGTCCTGGGAAAACCCGTGAAAAACATGTTTCTGATCTTCCAGGACACCTACGTCCTGGGCAAGGGCCCCATGTCCCTGAGGGACGTGGAAGTGCCCGTCAAGTACCAGCTCATGGGAACCGCCCTCGAACCCGAAAAACCCCGAGGCCTCGCGCCCGATTCGGCCGTCGGAGACGCTTCCGGGGGAGCTTTCCCGGCCTCGGCGGCTCCGTCCCGGGGGAGCGGGGGGGAATTCGGGCGGTGATTGAACGGGGAAAGTCGGCGGGGAAAGACGCCGGGGAAAAATTCCGGGTCCCGGGACGCCCGGAAGACGCGGATCCCAACCCCGATTCCCGGTCGCGGTTCGGATTTCGGATTCCGGGGCGGGGGGGGACGTCCGGGATTTCGGAAGGGCCCCGGGCGCGAAGGCCGGGGAAAATCGCGGATTCGCGGCGCGCGCCCGGATCTCGGGTTCGCGGGCGGGTCGTTTTCCTTCGCGGGACCCTTTTCCGGACTCCCCGGGGTCGGGAAGGCGAAAACCTTTTCGGTGGTTTGACTTTCGCGTCAAGAACGGAGTAAACTACCACATGTATTGTTTCTTCGGAATTATTTCCATATTTTGTGGAAGTCTCGGGGTCTCCCGGGACATTGTCGCGTCCGGGAACGGTCGTTCGCGGCGAGTCCGATTCCCGGCGATTCCCCGACCGGCTGGAGACTTTGTCGGGCATGGGATACAATGGGTTTTCATCGTTTGGCGGGTAAATTCGGGGTTCCGCGCGAAAGCTTTGTTTTCGCGGTCTTCCCGTGTTTTCCGCGGCCGTTCCCGCCCGGGGACTTCTTTCGGCCCGCCCCGGTGACCGGCCTTTCAAGCCTTCGTCTCACTCTCGAGAGCCACCTCACGGACTTTTTCCGGGAATTCGTTCATTGACGGTTCGAACCTTTCCCCGCGCGCGCCCGAACCGGCGACCGGGAAAGTTTGTCTTTGTTTTTTCCCTCCCCGAACCGGACGTTTTCGGGCAATTTCGGCTTTTTCGCGAGGACCCGCATTGCACAGCATCAAAACGGAAAGAGACAGGCGCAAATCCCGGGAATCCAGGGGACTCAAGGAGTTGTGGATGGTCCTCAAGGCGGACCTTCCCCAGCTTCTGGTGGTTTGCGCGGCCTTTTTCACGCTGAGCCTTCTCTCGTATTTCTACGCCTCCAACGTCATGAAAAAGCAGGTGGACCTTTACAGCAGAAGCGAGATGCAGGTCCATCACAGCGCCATAAGGGCGCTTTTGAACGCCCACGAGGCGGCCTTGGAGCACGCCTCCGTCGCGGTCATCTACGCCGTGGAGAAGGGGGCGGGACCGGAGGAGATCCACGAGCTCCTGAAGACCCTGGCCGAGATGTTTTCCAACCAGAAGGACATGAAGGGGGTCTTCGGGTCGGTGTACGGTTTCATCAAGGGGAACTACCTGGACGGAACCAGCTGGATCCCGGGGGAGTTCTTCTACCCCAAGACGGCGCCTTGGCTCCGGGGGGCCGTTTTGACCGAGGGACTCTATCACTCGACCCCTTACCTCGACCCCAGGACCGGAAACGCCGTGGCCGCGGTCTCCAAGGTCGTGTACGACAAAAACGGGGAGTCCGTGGGGGTTTTGGGCATCGACTATTTCCTCACGCCCATAATAAGGCAGGTCTCGGAGTACAGGGTGGCGGACGCGGGCTACGGGATCCTCCTCGACGATTCCTACAACATCCTCACCTGTCCCGACCCGGAGTACGTGGGGAAGCACCTGAACGAGTTTCCGGGCTTCGAGGAGATCTACCGGGAGCTGGCCAAGGACAACCCGAAAATCCGCAGGGCCCAGGAGCAGGCGGACGGGAGACCCGCCCCCCAGAGGATCCTCGTGGCCGACAACAAGGTCAAGGGCGTGGAAAACATCGTGTTTTTCAGTCCCCTGGAGAACGGCTGGTACGTGGGGATCATCGTTCCCTACCCTTACTATTACTCGGAAGTCTACAGGATGATTCCGGTCATAGTCCTCATCTCCACCTTCCTGGCCCTCGTGGTCTGCGTGATCCTCCTCCGGATGAGCAAGGCCAAGAAGAGGAGCGAGGAGGAGTCCCTGGCCAAGACCTCCTTCCTCGCGAGGATGAGCCACGAGATAAGGACCCCCATGAACGCCATCCTGGGCATGTGCGAGCTCGCGAGGCGCAACATCGGGCGGCCCGAGGCCCTGGAGTATTTGAGCGAGATAAGGCACGCGGGGTCCAATCTCGTCTCCATCATAAACGACATCCTCGACTACTCGAAGATAAACACGGGCGTCATCCAACTCAAACTGAACCCCTACGCCGCGGCCGACCTCTTCTACGACACTCTCGCCATAGTCCGGGTGCGTCTGGGGTCCAAGGAGATAGACCTCACCTTCGAAATAGACCCGAACATGCCCCGGAAGCTCACGGGGGACGAGGTGAGGGTGAGGCAGGTCATCCTGAACATTCTGACCAACGCGGTGAAATACACGCCCCGGGGTTTCATAAAGTTCAATCTCGACTGCGAGAGGAAGGACCAGAACTCGGTCTGGATAACCGTCCGGGTCGAGGACTCGGGGGTGGGGATCAAGAAGGACGATTTGGACTCCCTCTTCGACGACTACGTGCGCGTGGACCAGGGGGGCATAAGGCACATAGAGGGGACGGGCCTGGGTTTGGCCATCACCAAAAGCCTGTGCCTCGCCATGAACGGGGACATCATGGTCGAGAGCGAATACGGGAAGGGCTCGACCTTCACCGCGACCCTGGAGCAGACCGTGGCCGACTGGACCCCCGTGGGCCCCATAACCTCCACGGACAGGAGGGCCGCGACCTTCGGGGACGACTCCGAGGAAGAGGAGCTGCCCTTCACCGCGCCCGGCTTCAAGGTCTTGGTCGTGGACGACATCCACACCAACCTCGTCGTCACCAAGGGCCTCCTCCAGCCCCACGAGATGAACGTCTCCATCTGCGACAGGGGCCACAAGGCCGTGGACCTCGCCGCGAGGGAACAGTTCGACCTCATTTTCGTGGACCACATGATGCCCGAGATGGACGGGACCGAGACCATGCGGAAGATAAGGGACATAAACCCCCACTACAGGGAGATCCCCATCATAGCCTTGACCGCGGCCGTCATGGCGGGCATGAGGGAGATGTTCCTCTCCAAGGGTTTCGACGATTTCCTGGGGAAACCCATAGAACTTCACAAGCTCAACGCCATCCTGGAGCGTTGGATCCCGAAAAACGTCAGGAGAAGGGCGAAAAAACCCCTGATGCGCCTCGCCAAAAACGTCTCGGATAAGGAGAGCGTCCCC